>CAZIAA010000145.1:0-4691 GCA_964537365.1 uncultured Sandaracinobacter sp. | reverse complement strand
GTCGCAGCGCGTGACTGGCGAAAAGCTCGATGTCGCCGATGTCGACTGAACCCCCGGCCAGCACGGAATCCGATGACCTCGCTGCATTTGATTACATCCGCCGGGTCGAAGCCGTGCTGTTCGCCGCCGCCGAGCCGCTCACGCCGGCCGATCTGCGCGCCTATGCCGGCGAAGGCGATCTGGGCGCGGCTCTCGATCGGCTGTCGGCCGATTATGCCAGCCGCGGAATCAATCTGGTCGAACGTGGCGGCCGCTGGCTGTTGCAAACCGCGCCCGATTGCGCCTCGGCGCTGGCGCGGGTGCAGGAAGTGCCGCGCCGGCTCAGCCAGGCGGCGCTGGAAACGCTGGCGATCATTGCCTATCACGAACCCGCCACCCGTGGCGATATCGAGGAAATCCGCGGCACCGCGCCCGGTCGCGGCACATTGGACATTCTGATGGAAGCGGAACTCATCCGCCCGGTCGGGCGCCGCGAAACCATCGGCCGACCGATGCAATATGCAACAACCCCTGCATTTCTGACTCATTTCGGCCTGAACAGCCGCCGCGATCTGCCGCAGTTGCAGGAACTGAAAGCAGCCGGGCTGCTCGATCCGGCACCGGCACCGGCGGAAACCGCAGCGGACAGGCTGGCGCCACGGCCTTCGAGCCACTAATATAAGCCATTGCGACACCGGGCTGCTACACTGGTCCGTAAACATTGGGTGAAGTTTCGCCACTGCGCTTTGAAAAAGGAGTATCCGGCATGGGCAGCATGAGCATCTGGCATTGGGTCATTGTCGCCATCGTCGTCATGCTGCTGTTCGGCAAGGGCCGGATATCGGAAATGATGGGCGATCTGGCCAAGGGCATCAATGCCTTCAAGAAAGGTCTGTCGGACGATGAAGCCGCAGGCCGCAACGCGCCGCCGCCGGCACAGATCACGCAGCAGCCGGAACGCCCGACCGAAACTGGCGCGCCAACCTCCAGTCGGGATCAGGTCAGCCGCTGAGGACCGCGCGGGCGCGTTTTTGACGGCTTTTGCAGGCGTGACGAATGTTTGATGTCGGCGGAACCGAACTGCTGGTCATTGCAGTCGTGGCGCTGGTCGTCATCGGTCCCAAGGACCTGCCGCGCGTGCTGCGCGTCATCGGCCGCTATACATCGAAGGCACGCGCCATGTCGCAGCATCTGCGCGCTGGCTTTGACGAAATGCTGCGCCAGGCCGAGCTGGAGGAAATGGAAAAGCAATGGGCGGAACATAACGCCCGCATCATGGCGGAAACGCCGAGCGTCTCCCTGCACCCCGCCGAGCCCGAACAGCCGCCACCGCCCGAGACTCCCCGGACCGACGCACCGGCCCCCCGGACAACAGACAGCACAACCACGGACAGTGAAGCTGAAGCTGCAACGGCCCGGCGTGCGGACAGTGATGGCGATACCGCGCCATGAAGGATCTCGACGAAAGCAAGACGCCGCTCATCGATCACCTGATCGAACTGCGCAGCCGACTGCTGTGGTCGGTCGCAGCCCTTGTCGTTGCATTCTTCGTCTGTTTTGCCTTTGCCAAGCAGATCTTCGCGCTGCTGGTGCGGCCGCTGGCGGCGGCCGGTCAGGACACCGTCATCTTCACGCAGGTGTTCGAAGCCTTTTTCGTGCAGGTGCGGGTGGGCTTTTTCGGCGCACTGATGCTGAGCTTTCCCATCATCGCCCTGCAATTGTGGCGCTTCGTGGCGCCCGGACTTTACGCGCGCGAAAAACGCGCGCTGCTGCCGTTTCTGGTAGCGACGCCCTTTCTGTTCGTGCTGGGGGCTGCGCTCGCCTATTTCATTGCCATTCCGACCGCGCTGCGCTTTCTGCTGGGTTTTCAGGGCTCGCTTGGCAACAGCGGTGTCAGCCAGCAGGCGCTGCCGGCCGTTGGCGAATATCTGACTTTCACCATGCAGTTCATGTTCGCCTTTGGCCTTGCTTTTCTGATGCCGGTGCTGCTGATGCTGCTCAATCGCGCCGGCATCCTCAGCCACCAGCAGTTGCTGGGGTTCCGGCGCTATTTCATTGTCGTCGCCTTTGTTCTGGCGGCCATTTTCACCCCGCCCGATGTGGTGTCACAACTGCTGCTCGCCATTCCGCTGATCCTTCTCTATGAAATCAGCCTGATCGCCATCCGCCTGAGCGAACGCCGGCAGCCAGCGGAAAGTGCCGCCGGGCAGGAAAAGCCGGCCGAATAGGGCCGTTGCCAAAGCGCGGCAGCGGTTGCAAATGATTGGCAGGAGGTTTTCCCATGCCACTCTCACTTGCCCGTCCGGACCTGCTGCGCGGCGCCAATCTCATTGCCGGGCGCTGGATCGATGCCGGCACCACCGGCATTCCGGTCCGCAACCCTGCCACGGGCGAAACGCTTGCCCATGTGCCGCGCCTCGGCCGCGCCGAAGCCGCTGCCGCAATCTCTGCCGCCGCCGCTGCAATGCCCGCATGGGCTGCGAAAACCGCCAAAGACCGCGCCGCCGTGCTGCGGCGCTGGTTCGAACTGATCATGGCGCATCAGGCCGATCTCGCCGCCATCATGACCGCCGAGGAAGGCAAACCGCTGGCGGAAGCCATGGGCGAAATCGCCTATGCTGCGAATTTCATCGAATGGTTCGCCGAGGAAGGCAAGCGCGCCTATGGCGATGTCATTCCGGCGCATGCCGCCGATAAACGCATCATCGTCCTGAAGCAGCCGGTGGGCGTGACGGCGGCAATCACGCCGTGGAATTTCCCGGCCGCCATGATCACCCGCAAGGCCGGTCCGGCGCTGGCGGCCGGCTGCCCGATGATCGTGAAACCGGCAACGGCAACGCCATTATCAGCAGTGGCGCTGGCGATACTCGCCGAAGAAGCCGGGCTGGATCCCCGGCTGTTTTCCATCATCACTGGCCCGGCTTCTGAAATTGCTGCTGAATTCACCAGCAATCCGACCGTGCGCAAGATCAGCTTCACCGGCAGCACCGAAGTCGGCAAGAAGCTTTACGCCGCCGCCGCCACCCATGTGCAGAAAATCAGTCTGGAACTGGGCGGCAATGCGCCTTTCATCGTGCTCGATGACGCCGATCTTGATGCCGCGGTCGAAGGCGCCATCCAGTCCAAGTTCCGCAATGGCGGCCAGACCTGCGTCTGCGCCAACCGCATCTATGCGCAGGATTCCATCCATGATGCCTTTGTGCAAAAGCTGACCGCGCGGGTGCAACAGCTGAAGCTTGGCGATGGTGCGGCGCCTGGCACCGACATCGGCCCCCTCATCGACCGGGCCGGGCTGGAAAAGGCCCAGGCGCATATTGCCGACGCCGTTGCCAAAGGTGCGACGGTGCTGACGGGCGGCGAAGCACAGCGCATTACAGGTCTTGCCGGCGATACCTTCCTGTCACCAGCAGTGATTACCGGGCTGGACGCCAGCATGCAGATCGCCCGGGAAGAGACCTTCGGCCCGGTGGCGCCCATATTTCGCTTCGAGAGTGATGCCGAAGTGATCGCCGCTGCCAATGCCACCGAATTTGGTCTCGCCGCTTATTTCTATGGCCGCGACATCGGCCGCATCTTCCATCTGGCGGAAGCGCTGCAATATGGCATGGTCGGAATCAACACCGGCCTCATCAGCACCGAAGTCGCGCCCTTTGGCGGAATCAAGGAATCCGGCCTCGGGCGCGAAGGTTCACATTATGGCATCGCCGAATATCTCGAAATCAAATATCTCTGTCTCGCGGTCTGAGCGCCAGCATTATCCATAGGGATTGTCGATCCGCGCGGCGAACAATACCCGGCCATAGATATAGATAAAGACCAGAAATCCGGCCGCCCAGAATGCCGCCGCCGCCATCAGCACCCAGTCATAGCGCAACGGCAGCGCCGGCCCGAACACACGCAACACGGCCCCGAACACAACCAGCGCATAAGCCCAGCTGGTGGCCGTGCCGGCCTTGGGGGCGCGGCCGGTCTGGCCCAATATGGTGCGGGTCATCACTGCCAGGATCATCACTGCCATGGCGCCCGCCGTCAGCGCATGCAGGGCGGCGGACAATGGCAGGCCATGGCCGCTTTCCGCCAGCGCCAGCGCCGCGAGGCCGATGGGCAGCCACAGATAGCCGATGTGCAGGATGATGACGATCGGATCATCCAGTACCTTCCAGCCGCGCCAGCGCAACAGCCGCGCCAGTTGCAGCGCCGCCGCCAATCCCAGCAGCAGCGCCACCAGCCCGAAATCCGGCCATAATGTCCATAGCGCCATGGCGGCGGCCGTTACGGCAATGACCAGCCGGTCGAAGCGGTCGGGCTGGCCGAAGCGCTTGCCGCCAAGCTTGCGCTTGATGATGAGATTGCGGGTAAAGGATGGCGTGAGCTTGCCGCCGACCACGGAAATCAGCACCATGACCAGCGCGATACCGGCCCGAATGCCGAAATCGCTGTCAGAGGTGGTGCCGAAATCCAGCCAGCCAAGCGCCCCGGCATGATCGAGCGCGCTGGCGCCGCCGAACAGGGTCAGCATGACCGCCATGTGCAGATTGCGCCCGCGCGTGCCGAGGATTTCGCGCAGCAGAAATCCCGCCAGCACGAGAAAAAAGCCGACATCGATGACCAGCGCCGGAATCGCACCCAGCCATAAGGAACAGAACACTGCGATCCGTCCGGCCAGCCACAGCGCGAACAGCGCCACCAGCGACGCCCCGGCCACGGGCAAC
>CAZIAA010000144.1:0-4757 GCA_964537365.1 uncultured Sandaracinobacter sp. | reverse complement strand
CCCTTTGCGCTGAAAGGCTCGGGCATGAAAATGGGCGGAGTCGCCAGCCCGTTCGGAGTGGATGCCAGCGATGCGCCCGCCATGCTGCGGAAAATGGCCGAACCGCCCTTTGTTTTTGAAGGCTTTCACGTCTTTGCCGGTTCGCAGAATCTGGATGTGGCGGCCATTCTCGACAGCCAGCGGCAGACCGTCGCGCTGGTTGCGGAACTGGCGCAAGATGCCGGATTGACTCCGCAACTGGTCAATCTGGGCGGTGGACTGGGGGTACCCTATTTTCCTACCGACCGCGAACTGGATCTTGTGGCACTGGGGCAGGGGCTGACGGCCATTCTGGCGGATGCGCCGCCCGTCTTGCGCGCCAGCCATTTTGCGCTGGAACTGGGGCGCTGGCTGGTGGCGGAGGCCGGCGTTTACCTCTGTCGCGTCATTGATGTGAAAACATCGGCGGGGCAGCGATTCGTCGTGACAGATGGCGGCCTGCACCACCAACTGGCCGCGTCCGGCAATTTCGGAACGGTCATCCGGCGCAATTATCCAGTCATCAATGCCAGCCGCGATTGCGATGGTGATGCGCGCAGCAAGGCCACGGTCGTCGGCTGCCTGTGCACGCCGCTCGACCGTCTGGCCGATAATGTGCTGCTGGCGCCGCCGCAAACGGGCGATCTGATTGCCGTGTTCATGGCCGGCGCCTATGGCCGCAGCGCCAGCCCGGAAAACTTCCTTGGGCACCCGCCGCCCCGGGAACGTCTGGTTTAAGAGCGCCTGATCCAGGGCCGATCGACATTCATTGTAGCCAGACCATAGCAGCAGCGAGATGAACGAAGCCGCTGAAGCGGGCGGTGCGACGATCATATCACCTAGCGAAGCGGCGGAAATGTTTGAAGCGGCCGAAGCATCGTTCGATCTGGTTTCGATGCTTGTAGATGGAGACATTGTGCGGGATGCGGACTTGGCGATTGCGCCTGGAGGGGGGCACCGCCTCGGCCTTCATGCCTGCATGACGACACCACCGACTGAAACGGCGGTGGACGGTCTGCCACCGGCCATAGCGTTCCGGCAGGTCACACCGGTGCGCCCCTGAGCGCAATACCCACAAACATCCGTTCACGAATAATCGGTGATCCGAACCCGTCCGGCCCGGATCACCCGCCTTGCCGGACAGCAATGGCGCAATCTTCGCCCGTTGCGCTTTGCTCAACTCATTTCGCTTCACGCCCATCCAAAGCCTCCGCTCCATCGCGGGACACTGTGAATCAGCGCTTACGGCATTTGGGAATCCCCTTTATGGGCATGTGACCTAGGCCGGTGAGGCCTTCTTGACCTGTCGGGCGAACAGGGTACGGTCCGCCGGGCCGAAGCCCCAGCGCCAGATGACGGCTGCGAACACCAGCAAGATACCCGGCATGGAAATCAGCATCTGCGGCAGTTCCGGCAGCGATTGTGCGGCATAGCCCAGGGCAAAAGCCGGCACCGTTGCTGCTAGCAGGCTGAGCCGCCAGAAGCCGACCGGTGCCTGCAGCGCGTGCCGCAGGTACAGCTGGCGGACGATCCCTGCCAGCAACAGCGCCAGAAACAGGGCCGCCGCGGCACCGGGCGCGCCCCAATGGGGAATCAGCAGGAAGCTGAGCGCGGCCTGCAGCGCCAGGCCGGAGAGGGCAATCAGCAGATTGATGCGCGGCCGGGCATAGATCAGGCCCATTTCGGCGACGCCACTGATTGCAGCCGCCAGTTCGGTAATCAGCAGAATGGCAAGAATGATGGCACCGCTGGCGAATTCCGGCCCGAACAACCCGAGCACGCCGCGCCCCGGAAGCGCCAGCGCCAGCACGACAGGAATCTGCAGCGCCAGTACCCAGAATCCCACCTGCCGGACATGCGCGGCGGCTTCCTGCAGCCGGCCGGCCTTGATTGCAACCGACAGCATCGGTGCCAGAATCGGGTCGAAGCTCATGCGGATCTTGCCGGCCAGAGTCGCCACCTGCTGCGCGACATAATAGATGCCGATAATTTCGGCGCTGACAAAGCGGCCGAGAATGAACACGTCCAGCCGGCGGATGGTCCATTCAACGAGATCGGCGCCGGCGACCGGCAGGCTGCGCCGCGCCATGGCCAGCAGCCGTCGCAGCGAAGGGCGCCAGCCGGCGGGAAAGCCGAAGATGCGCTGTGCCGGGATGATCGAGGCCAGCACGGCAGCCCCCAGCGCGCCGCTATAGGCAAGCAGCAGGCCATTTGGTTTCAGTGCAGTAAAGGCCAGCACCGTGCTGGCAATGGTCAGCACCCAGGGCTCGATGAGGGAACGCGCCCGCACCTGCAGGTCGATGCGGTGGCGAAAGGCCAGACCGGCCAGCGACACATCCGACAGCGCGATCGCCGGCACCACCAGCGCGAACCAGCGTTCGTTGTCCTGCAGCATGCCATTTGGAAACATGAAGCCCGGCAGCAGGATCAGCAGCGTCGCGCCAGCCAGCGCCAGCAACAGCGCCAGCAGCAGCCCGTCGGCCAGAGTATGCGCTTCGGATTCTGCTGGATGCGCCATTTCCGCCGCGAGGCCGCGCTGCAGGCCGATGGTGGCAATGGCGGCGGTGAATTCGATGACCATGGCGGCATAGGCGAAGCGGCCGAGATTTTCGGCGCCATAGAGCCGCGCTGCCAGCACCAGAAACGGCAGCCGCGCGCCCAGACGCAACAGGAAGCCGACAAAGTTGGTGCGCCCGCCCCGCGCCAGCGCAGCCGCTCCGCTGCGGTTCAGGTCTTCCATTTCGGGCATGTCTCGCCCCCTAGCTTCCCCGACATATTTTCGGCAAGGCGATTATGGGGGAAGAAAAATGGAAAGGGAGCGTCAATTGCCTGTTCGACAGCGCCATATACTGGCCTGGTGTGCGCCCTGTCTGCCGGTTTCGGCATTGACGCTGCCTCTGGTGGTGTTCCTGCCACCGCATTATTCCGGTACGCTGGGGCTGCCTCTGGCAACGGTCGGCTTCGTGTTTGCAATCATCCGGGTGATCGACATTCCCCTCGATCCGCTGCTGGGCGCGCTGATGGATCTCAGTCGCAGCCGCATCGGCCAGTTTCGCCCCTGGCTGCTGGCCGGCGCGCTGGTGATGGCGGCCGGGGTCTGGCTGGTGTTCATGGCGCCCCCTGGAATCAGCACTTCCTACGCAATCCTCAGCCTGCTGCTGCTCTATCTCGGCTGGTCGATGATCTATCTGGCACAGACGGCCTGGGGGTCGCGGCTGTCGCCTGATTATGCCGGTCACACCCGCATCTTTGGCTGGTGGACGGCGACCAACTCGCTGGCCATGCTGCTGGTTCTGCTGGTGCCGCCGATCATCAGCTGGCTTGCCGGCCAGGATAGCTCGACCCTGATCGTGCACGCCATGGGCTGGCTGGTGCTGGCGCTGATTCCGCTTTGCGTGCTGGCGGCGGTGCTGTTCGTGCCCGAAGGCGAAACCGACGCCAGTGCCGGGCGAATTCATCTCGCCGGCGTGGTGCAGTTGCTGCACGACCGGCGCATGGCGCTGCTGCTGGCCTGCGATCTTCTGCTTGCGATCGTGCCGGGGATTACCGGCGCATTGTTTCTGTTCTTCTTTACCGGCGTGCGCGGCTTTTCGGCGGCAACGGCGTCGGCGCTGCTGGTTGGCTATTTCCTCGCCGGGCTGCTGGCGGCGCCGGGCTGGGTCAAGGGCGCGCACCGCTTTGGCAAGCACCGCATGGTGGCAGTGGCGGGGTTGTGGATGGGAGTGGTGCAATTGCTGGTCTGGGTCATCCCCGCAGATGCCATGGTGGCGACGGCGGTTGCATTCGTGCTGGGCGGCGTGCCGATTGCCGCCCCCGGGTTTCTGATGCGGGCGATGCTGTCCGACCTGCGCGATGCGCAACGGCTGGAAGGCCGGGATGCGGGCGCCGAGCCGGGCGATACGACTGGTTTGAGCTTTGCCATACTGACCGCCACCGGCAAGCTGGGCACGGCCATTCCGGTCGGGCTGACCTATCCCTTGCTGGCGCTGGTCGGCTTTGACCCGGCGCCGGGTGCGGCCAATGACGCGACTGCAACCGCCGGATTGACGCTGCTGTTCGTTCTGGCCCCGCTGGCGCTGGGCGCCATCGGCGCGGCCGTGGTCTGGCGCTGGCCGATCACGGCGCAGGTTCATGCCGCCGTCCGCGCGCGCCTCGATGCCTTGCCGGAGGCTGCTCCCGCGGCCGCTGCGGCAGCAAATTCGCCCGGCGTCATTGCGATTGCGCGCCCGTCCCTCTAAATTCCCCACCGAAGCGGGTTTGCGGGGATCATCTGACAAAGGAATTTCATGCTGGATTATCGAGACGCCGATGACAATCAGGCCCATGCAGGTGATCGTGATGCCGGCACCCCCGGAGATGTGCTGGAAGCGGTTCGCACGCTCATTCGCTGGGCCGGCGACGATCCCGAACGCGAGGGCCTGCGCGATACGCCCGGGCGCGTCGCACGCGCTTATCGGGAATATTTTTCTGGCTATCAGGAAGACCCGCGCGATCATCTCAGCCGCACCTTCAGCGAAGTTGGCGGCTATGACGATATCGTCGTTCTGCGCGATATTCCGTTCCATTCGCATTGCGAACACCATCTGGCGCCGATCATTGGCAAGATTCACATTGCTTATCTGCCGACGGACCGCGTGGTCGGGCTGTCCAAGCTGGCGCGGGTGGCGCTGGGCTATGCCCATCGCCTGCAGGTGCAGGAACGGCTGACCGCCGAAATCGCCAATGCGATCGAGGAAGTG
>CAZIAA010000143.1:0-4762 GCA_964537365.1 uncultured Sandaracinobacter sp. | reverse complement strand
TCACCGCGCAAAAGCGCCAGCAATGGTGGTACGCCAATGGCGCGCAGGATCGGACAGTCGGGCGCGAGTTGCCGCGCGGCCAGCGCCCGCACTTCCGCCAATGCGCCTTGCTGCCACATGATTGCGATGCGCTGGTCGATGCGCGCGCCCAATGTTTCGCGGTCGATCTCGATGACGCTTGCATCCAGACGCAATTGCGCGCCGATACCGCCTGCGCGGGGGCGTTGTTGCCAGATGGCGAGCGACTGGCCGGTGGCGCGAATCACTTCCAGCGCGCGGGCGTTGCGCTGATGGTCATTGGCGTGCAATCGCGCGGCCATGACGGCATCCTCGGCCAGAAGTGCAGCGCGCACGGCAGTTTTCGGCAGGGCGCGGATCTCGGCCCGGATCGCTGGCGGAATATCCGGAATGGGGGATAGCCCATAAAGCAGGCTGTTCAGATAGAGACCAGTGCCGCCGACCAGAATCGGCAATTGCCCGGCCCGATGTGCGGCAGCAATTTCGGCTTTGGCGTCCGCCATCCAGCGCGCCGCCGTGTGCGGTTCGGCGCCATCCACATGGCCGAACAGCCGGTGCGGGATGCGCGCTTCATCGGCAGCCGAAGGGCGGGCCGAGAGAATTTTCAGATCGCGATAGACCTGACTTGCATCGGCGTTGATGATAACGCCATTGCCACTGGCCGCCAGCCGCAGGGCATGGGCCGATTTGCCGCTGGCGGTCGGCCCGGCAAGGATCACCAAGGGAAGGTTAGCCGATTTCATGACGCAGTTCGAACCACTTGTCGTTACCCTGATGGCCACCGATGGCGTTTCGCCGGACAGGCTGCAAGGCGCGCGCGCCGCGCTGGCCGGCATGGGCGGGCGCATTGCCCGGGAAAATCCCTTCGATGCGCCATTTGCCGTGGATCTGCTGGTCGAAGGTCTGGATCGGGCGCAGGCGCGCAACATGCTGGAGCAGGCGCTGCCAGACATGGACGTCGTCGTCCAGCCGGCGCAGGCGCCGCGCCGGAAGAAATTGCTGCTGGCGGATATGGATTCGACCATGATCCAGCAGGAATGCATTGATGAACTTGCGGATTTTGCCGGGCTGAAAGCGGAAATCTCTGCCATCACCGAGCGCGCCATGCAGGGCGAACTGGATTTCCCAGCTGCCTTGCGCGAACGCGTGCGGGCGCTGACCGGGCTTGAAGCCAGCGCCATCAGCCGTTGTCTGCGGGAGCGCATCGAGCTGACGCCTGGGGCGCGCACGCTGATCGCAACGATGAAGGCGCATGGCGCGCGCACGGTGCTGGTGTCTGGCGGTTTCACGGCCTTTACCGGTGCGATTGCGAGCAGATTGGGGTTCGACCGGCATGTGGCGAATGAACTGCATGTTGCCGAAGGCCGGCTGGCCGGCACGGTCGGTGTGCCGATCGTCGATTCCGGAACCAAGCTGGAAACCCTGCACGCAGAGCGCCAGCAACTGGGCCTGGCCGCCGGCGACACGCTGGCTATTGGCGATGGCGCCAATGATATTCCGATGCTGGTCGAAGCCGGGCTGGGGATTGCCTTTCATGCCAAACCCAAAGCCGCGCAGGCGGCCGACGCAGCGGTGCGCATCGGTGACTTGACGACGATCCTGTGGGCGCAGGGCATCGCCCGGGCCGACTGGCACGCGGACTGAACCGGCCCGGCGGTCAGCCCAGCGCTTTTTGCAGCATGTCATTGACCAGTTTCGGATTGGCCTTGCCGCCGCTGGCCTTCATCACCTGACCAACGAAAAAGCCGAATAATTTGGTCTTGCCGGATTTGTATTGGGCGACCTTGTCGGCGTTGCCGGCCAGGACATCGGCGATCACGGATTCCAGCGCGCCGCTGTCGGAAATCTGCTTCAGGCCGTGCTGTTCGGCGATCTGGCCCGGATTTTCCCGGGTTTCCAGCATGATTTCGAACACCTGCTTGCCCAAGGGGCCAGACAATGTGCCATCCGCCAGCAGCGCCAGCAGCTCCGCGCATTGCGCCGCGCTGACCGGGCTGGCGCTGATGTCCAGTTCCAGCCGGTGCAACGCCGCGAATAATTCCCCGGTCATCCAGTTGGCGGTCTTTTCCGCTACATCGCGCAGCGGTTGTTTCTGCAGCGCAGCCGTCGCGGCCAGCAGTTCCTCGAACCAGTCGGAGGTGGCATTGTCCACCGTCAGCACGCCGGCCAGATAGGCGCCAAGGCCCAGTTCCTGCTGATAGCGGGCGCGTCTGGCCGCCGGCATTTCCGGCAGGCTCTGGCGGCATTCCTCGACGAATTCCGGCGTAAGGATGAGCGGCGGCAGATCGGGATCGGGGAAATAGCGATAGTCATGCGCATTTTCCTTGGAGCGCATGGACCGCGTTTCGCCCAGATCCGGATCGAACAGGCGGGTTTCCTGACGGATCGTGCCGCCATTTTCCAGCACTTCGACCTGCCGCTGCGCTTCATAGGTCGCGGCCTGCTGGATGAAGCGGATGGAGTTCACATTCTTGATTTCGCAGCGCGTGCCAAAGCCTTCGCCCGGTCGCCGCACCGAGACGTTCACATCCGCCCGCAACGAGCCTTCCTGCATATTGCCGTCACAACTGCCGACTGCGCGTACGATCTGACGCAGGGCGGTCACATAGGCGCCGGCTTCGGCGGGGGAGCGAATGTCGGGCCGCGACACGATTTCCATCAGGGCAATGCCGGCGCGGTTGAGATCGACATAGGATGCCGTCGGCGACAGATCGTGCACCAGCTTGCCGGCATCCTGTTCGATGTGGATTCGTTCGATGCCGATGCGCTGCTGTCCGCCTTCCTCGGTTTCGATTTCCAGCCAGCCATCGCTGACGATCGGGTGGTAGAATTGCGTGATCTGATAGCCGGTCGGCAGATCGGCATAGAAATAATGCTTGCGGTCGAAATCCGACTGCAGGTTGATGGTGGCATTGATGGCAAGGCCGGTGCGCACCGCCTGACGCACGCATTCGGCGTTCAGCTTCGGCAATATGCCGGGCATGGCCGCGTCGGCGGGGGCAACCTGGCTGTTGGGTTCGGCGCCAAATGTGGTGGAGGCGCGCGAAAACAGCTTGGAACTGGAAATGATCTGGGCGTGCACTTCCAGACCGATCACGACTTCCCAGGGGCCGGTGCGGCCCTCGATCAGATAAGGTACGGCGCGGCCATCGCTTGCGTCGTGGCGCGGGGCATCAATGACATCGGATTCAGCCATGCCCTGCCCAATGCGGCAGCAGGCGCGCGAACGCAAGATTTTATCCGATCGTGCTATTCATGGCGCCCGCCTTGCTGTCCTTGCCGCCACGGCTGGCGCGATGGCGCAGGCGCAGGGTGACTTTCGCCGCCAGCCAGCTGTAAGCGCGCCAGAGCAGAACGCCGCACAGCAGTGCAAACAGCACTTCCAGCAGCGGCCCTTCGATTCCAATGCGGCGCAGGATATTGGCAAAGCGGAAATGCGCCAGATAGATATAGAGCGATGCTCCTGACACCGGCAGCACCAGCCAGGATACCAGAGGCGGCAAAGGAACCCGGCGCACGAACAGCAGCATCAGGCCGAAGACCATCAGATAAACACCACCCCAGCCCGGAAAAAACCGCACCTGGGTCAGGGCATAGGCCAGCAACACCGGCACCAGCAGCAGGCGTTTGCAGCGACTGTCGGCGAGCGCGATCAATATCCCCAGCATGATGGTGGAAAGATAGGTCGTCGGCAGATTGACCCAGACGGTTCGTCCCGAGACGCCGGATTCGGCAAAGCCCGGAACGAACAGCCAAGGCAGGCCGAGACGCAGCACCAGGCCGATTGCGAACAGTATCCAGCTGAAGCGCCAGGCTGTCATCCAGTCCGGCGCATGGCGTAGTGCCAGCCAGGTCGCCAGCAATATCGCCGCCATGATCTGCACCATGGCATAGACATACCAGAGGTAATGGGCATGGCCGTTGTTGACTGGATAATATTCGTAAAAATTGCCAGTCAGCAACAGCATGGAGATATTCGGGCTTTCTCCGCGCAACTTGCCCCAGCTGTACAAGGCGATCGAAAACAGCATGACTGGTATCAGAAGATTGACCATCATGCGCAACAGCGGCAGCATCCGGCGATTCTGGAATGCAGTCGAAAGCTGCAACGCGCCGAAGAAATAGCCGGTGACCAGAAACAGCGCCGTGGTCGAGCCAGCGAAAATGCTCTTGGGGATCAACACCAGATGTTCGGCAACGACGATGGTGATGGCGATCGCCCGCATCACCATCGATGTATCCGCCCAGCGCCAGAACCGGCCTGTTTTCGGTTCGCTGGCGCAAAGTTCGGCAATGCTCATGATCTCCCAGCCATAGGGCACGCTTCCGAGAGCGTTTTCGGTGGCGAGATAGAGATTGACAAAATTCAAGGAATCGCCGCCCAAGGAAACCAGACTGTCGGCCGGGGTTATGTCATCACGGCCAAGCACGCGCTGCCAGGCGTTGATCAACGCCTGTTCATGATCATTGGCCGGGCGCACAGCCTGATCTCTGCGGTTGGCCTGTTGCGCTTCGGCAAGGGCGCGCAAAGCCGGGCGGTCGATCTTGCCATTGGGCAGCAGCGGCATCGCATCGAGGTGCACGAACTGCGCCGGCAGCATATGGACCGGCAGCCGTTCGGCCAGAAAGGCGGTCAGCATCGTAGCGCGGCTGTCGTCCGGCAGAGTATCGACGGTGAATGCCGCCAGATGTTTCTGATTGCCTTCGCCAATGGCCAGCACGACGGCGCGTGACACGGCGCCTT
>CAZIAA010000142.1:0-4773 GCA_964537365.1 uncultured Sandaracinobacter sp. | reverse complement strand
ACCCAGTTCTTCCATCAGCTTTTCCATTGGCGGGGTATGCTGAACTTCGGCCGCTCGATACTGACGGATCCACCGCGCGAGCTGTCGCTCATAATAATTGCCGGGGCGCCCATAATCGGCAAGCCCGATTGCTGCATAGTCTACCGAATGAAGCCGTGCCAGAACTGCATTGAGCTCGTCATAGATCGCTGCCTGCTCTGCTTTCTCCATTCCAGGAAGACTTGCTGTTCTGAAAATCCGTCCGTCCATGAAGTCCATGACATAGAAGGCGGTGCCAATGATCTTCGGGTCTTCACAAAGAAAATGCATCTTCGGCACTGGAAAGCCGACGGTTCCAAGGGCTGACATGACCCGGTGCTCGCGATCAACCTGATGCGCGCTGGGAAGAAGCTTGCCGACCGGCTTCTTTCGCAGCACATAGCGCTTGCCGCCAGCTCTTGCAGTCAGAATGAAGGTCGGGTTGGATGAACCGCCGATAATCCGATCAACTTCAAACCCCTCCGCTGCATCGCTGAGCTTTCCAATACAATACTGCTGGAGCTGCTCCAGATCGAGCTCACTTTTGGGGGCCGCCATGCTGTCCGCACCATCTGCCATTCAAAATTCCTTTTTCCAATCTGTCTGCAACTCGAATCTTGTGTGAGCGCAATTGACTTTCCCAGGCATTGCCTTTGCGCGGATGGCATATCCCTTCGATCCGCGACAAGCCCGCGCCAGCATCGCCGCCGGCGATCATGGTGCAAAGCGCTTGAAATAACTGTCGTCATTCCATTTCGGGCGCTCGGGCAGATTGCCGACTTTCAGGACAAGTTGCAGCAAATAACGGTTGAATGCCGCTGCATAAGCGGGATTGATCGGCTGCTGCAGGTCATCCGATGGCGCATGATAACGATCGTGCAGCCAGGCGCGTTCGATCTGCCTTTCCGCATCGCTGGTGGGCGCAAACATCAGCGCCAGCGCCGGCACGCCGGCGCGGACAAAGCTGTACTGGTCCGAGCGCACAAACAGATTCCGCTCCGGATAGCGATCCGGAATCTGGCGGACACCCAGACTGCGCGCCACCTCCGCCGACAATGGTCCAAGGCTTGATTCCGTGGCGCCCAGCGCGGTCACATGGGTGAATGGCCATAGCGGCAGATACATGTCCATGTTGATATTGGCGACCATGGCCTCGGGTGCCACGGTCGGCCGGATGGCAAAATAGCGACTGCCCAGCAAACCGCGCTCCTCGCCCGTCACGGCCACCAGCAGCACGGAACGCGCCGGTTTTTTTGCCACCAGCTTGCGCCCGGTTTCGATCATCGATGCAATACCGGCGGCATTGTCCATGGCGCCATTGTAGATAGCGTCACCATCGACCGCCGGGCCAATGCCCAGATGATCGAGATGGGCGCTCAGCACCACATATTCGGCCTTGCGCCTGGTATCCCGGCCTTCGATCCGGCCGACGATATTGGGCGCGGCAAAAGTCCGTTCATAAGCAACGATATGCCCCTTCAGATTCTGCCCCAGGTCGAAATGCGGCAATGTCTTGCCTTCGCGCGCAAGGGTCAGGATATCGGCAAAACGCCGCCCGGATTGCGCAAACAGAAGTTCCGCATCGGCGGGTGCAAAGCGCGCCGTGAAAAATGGTTGCTGCGCGTCGTTGAGATTGGGGTCCGCCAGCCGCATGCCGGATGATTTCGCCAGCAGCATCTGCCGTTCCCAGGGGATGTCCATGCGGTCCGGGTCGCTCAGGGTAATCACCCCCAGGGCCCCCGATTGCGCCAGCGCCGGCCAGATGCTGCTGAAACTGGCATGTGCCTTCAATGGCCCCGGAATTTCGGCCGGCCCGCCACCCAGAATGACCAGGATCTTGCCGGAAAGATCGAGGCCGGCAAAATCGTCATGGCCGATTTCGGGCAGATGCAGACCATAGCCGGCAAACACCAGCGGCGCGTCAAAGCTGTCGGGCAATTGCTGCACCCGGTTTCCCGGCAATATCTGTTGCCCGATGGCGAGATTTACAGTCCTGCCCTGATGCACCAGCGCCAGCGCCGATGTTTCGAAATTCACATATTGCTCGATCAGGGGAACCGGCTGTTCATAGCCCTGTTCGGCGGCCGGCTGGATTCCGGCTTTCTGAAACTGTTCCGCAACATAGGCGGCCGCCGCCGCATAGCCCGGCGTTCCCGTCAGCCGCCCCTGCAACTCGTCAGCTGCCAGAATCTTCACATGCTGAAGCCAGCGGCTGGCGTCGGACTGGGCCTGGGCCGGCGACATCGCAGCCAAAGCGGCCGCCAGAAATGCAAAGCGAAGCAACATGTTTTTCCTTTCCGGCCATGGATGAACGGAAAATCCACTTCCGACAAGCCGTTTGCCATCCATAGCTTTGCCACCCGCTTTGGCCTTTCGATTGCTGCACGGGGGAAAAGCTGCGAAAGGGAAGGCATGCACTCCCCCATGCGCCCCCCGTGCACATATTCATGCATGTCATGCATCTGATGCCGATGGAGATGAGCCGATGAAATTTGAAATCCATATCGACGCGACACCCGCGGAAGCCCGGCAGTTTCTCGGTCTGCCGGATCTGTCCTCCGTGCATGAGCTGTGGGTGGAAAAGCTGCAGCGGCTGGCAGCGGAAGGGCCAAGTTCGCAGGACTGGCAGAAACTGGTGAAATCCTGGCTCGGTGGCGTTCCGGCTGTGGGGCAGGGGCTGGAAGTCTGGCAGACGATCCTGAAATCCGCCATGCAATCCCCGGGCAAATCCAGCGATGACAAGGATTGATGCACAAAGGATCGACACGCCAAAAGCGAATGTGCCGCGCGGTTTCCGCCACGCTATGGCGCTGACCCAGTTTCGGGATTCAAACAGCATATCATGTCAGCTATTCATGCATTGTCATCCGGGTCGGTGCCGGCGGGTGTCGCCGTCATCCGGTTGAGCGGCGATACGGCTTTTGCGATTGCGCAAACATTGCTGGGCGGCCGCGCCCTGCCGCCGCCCCGAACTGCAATGCTGCGCAGCATTTTTGCAGCAAATTCAGCACAACTGATTGATCGCGCACTGATTTTATGCTTCCCGGCGCCGCACAGCTTTACCGGTGAGGATGTCGTCGAAATCCATTGCCATGGCAGTCCGGCTGTGGTTGCGGCGGTGTTGCAAGCGCTGTCCGAACTGGGTGCACGAGCAGCGGAAGCCGGAGAATTCACCCGCCGGGCTTTTTTGAACGGCCGGCTCGACCTGACCGAAGCCGAAGCCCTGGGCGATCTCATCGCTGCGGAAACAGAACTGCAGCATCGGCTGGCGCTGTCGAACGATCGCGGCCGCTTGCGCAATCAGGCCGAACACTGGCGACAACGGATCATCGCGCTATTGGCGGAACTCGAAGCCAATCTCGACTTTTCCGATGAAGGCGATGTCGCCGATCGTGCGGCGGCTGCCATGGATGCCGGCCTCTCCGATCTGGCGCAGGAATTGCAGCAGGCTCTGACCGGAAGTCATATTGCCGAACGCATCCGCCATGGCCTGACGATCGCCATCATCGGCCCGCCCAATGTCGGAAAATCCAGCCTTTTAAATGCCTTGGCGCGGCGGGATGTGGCCATCGTCACACCCCATGCCGGCACCACACGCGACGTCATCGAAGTGCATCTGGATCTGGGCGGGCGCGCGGCTCTGCTGCTCGATACCGCGGGCCTGCGCGAAACCGATGACCCGATCGAAGCGGAAGGAATCGCCCGCGCCCGGCAGCGGGCGGCGGCTGCGGATTATCGCCTCGATCTTGGCAGCAACGGCAATGTCGTCAACAAGATCGATGAATCGGGTGCGCAGCCCGGCCAGCGTGATGGCAGATTCTATATTTCGGCTCGCACCGGCGCCGGCCTCGCCGAACTGGAAGCGCATTTGATCGAATGGGCGCGCGAAGTGATTCCAGCTACGGAAATTCCGCTGGTTGCAAATGAACGCCAGCGCCAGATGCTAGCCGATGCGCTGCAATCGCTGCAGGAAGCACGCGCGCAATCGGATGCAGTGCTGATGGCCGAATCCCTGCGCCTCGCGGTCCGGGCTTTTGACCGGTTGACCGGCCGGGTCGATCCCGAGGAAGTTCTGGACCATATTTTCAGCCGGTTTTGCATCGGGAAATAGCCGGTTCTGCTGTTTTCGCGAAAAATGCGCCCGCAATTCGTCCCGATGTTCCACGTGGAACGCTGTATTTGCTGATGCCTTATGCTATGGGCGCGGACATGAATCGCTATGATGTCATTGTGGTCGGCGGTGGCCATGCCGGTTGCGAAGCCGCTTGTGCAGCGGCACGCATGGGCGCGCGCGTGGCGCTCATAAGTTTTGCCCGCGATAACCTCGGCCAGATGAGCTGCAATCCCGCCATTGGCGGATTGGGAAAAGGCCATCTGGTGCGGGAAATTGACGCCATGGATGGAATTATGGGGCAGGCCGCCGATCAGGCCGCGATCCAGTTCCGCCTGCTGAACCGCAGCCGGGGGCCAGCCGTGCGCGGCCCGCGGGTGCAGGCCGATCGGCGGATTTATCAGGCCAGCATCCTGCAACTGGTGACAGACGCCGGCGTCGAAATCGTCGAAGCCGAAGTGCTGGATCTGATTGTCGAACAGGGCCGATGCGTCGGGGTCGAAACCAGCCGGGGACCATATCGCGCGCCTGCGGTCGTGCTGACCACCGGGACGTTTCTGGGTGGGACCATGCACATCGGCGAACGCCAGATTGCCGGTGGTCGCGTCGGCGAAGCGGGCGCGTCTGCATTGGCGGGACGCTTG
>CAZIAA010000141.1:0-4789 GCA_964537365.1 uncultured Sandaracinobacter sp. | reverse complement strand
ATTCCCAACTGCCCGCCGGCGCCGGCGGAAGAATAACCGGCGGGGTCAGCCTGGCCGCAGCCGGCGCAAGGCCCAGCGCGCGGCATCGGCCACCACTGCATCCGGATCCTGCGTCAGCCGTTCGACCTGCGGAATGAAGGATTTGAGGCCGCTGTTGCCAGCGGCATAGAGGCAGTTGCGGACAAAGGCATTGCGGCCGGTGCGCTTGATCGGGGACTTTGAAAACACTTCGCGGAATGTGGCGTCGTCCAGTTCCAGAAAATCCCGCAATTGCGGTGCGTTCAGTTCGGCCCGGGGCAGCAGGGTCGGATCACTCGGGTAACTGGCGTATTTGTTCCACGGGCAGGCGGCCAGACAATCGTCGCAGCCGAACACATGATTGCCGAGTTTCGGGCGCAATTCTTCGTCGACCGGGCCTTGGTATTCGACCGTCAGATAGGCGATGCAGCGGCGCGCATCGACCTGATAGGGGGCGACGATGGCGCCGGTTGGGCAGGCGGTGATGCAGGCCGTGCAACTGCCACAACTGCCGAGGGTGCCGGCTTCGCGCAGAGGGGGAAGATCGGCGGTGGTGTAGATCGCGCCCAGCAGCATCCAGCTGCCGGCCTTGCGGCTGAGAATGACGCTGTGCTTGCCCTGCCAGCCGATTCCGGCGGCTTCGGCCAGCGGCTTTTCCATGACGGGGGCGGTATCGACGAACACCTTCACGCCTTCGCCCGTGCGGTCGGCAAACCAGCTGGCCAGAAGCTTCAGTTTCGGCTTGATGATGAAATGATAGTCGCGGGCCTGGGCAAAAGCCGCGATATTGCCGATTTCCGGCCGTTCGGCCTGGCGATTGGGGCCAAGTGGCGGGGTATAGGGAAAACCCATCACCATGACGCTGCGCACCTCCGGCCACAGCCCTTGCGGGCTGCCGCGCTGCTGGCTGCGTTCGGCCATCCACAGCATGTCGCCATGGCGGCCGTGGCGCAGCCATTCCATCAGCCGCGCCTGTGCCAGCGGGATCGAATCGGCCGGGGTGATTCCAAAGGCGGTGAAGCCCAGCGCCCGCGCCTGTCGATCCAGTTGCCGCGACAGTGATTCGCCCGCCTGCCCGGAATCCGCGGCAGGCGCGGGCCGCAGACGATCAGAAGTCGAGCTTGTCATAATCGACGGGCGGGCGGATGCCTTCCATGCGATCGGCCAGAATGGTGCGGAAACTGGGCCGCGATTTCAGCGCCGAATACCAGGTCTTGGCCGGCCCATGCCCCTTCCAGTCGATGCCGCCCAGATAGTCGGCGACGGAAATCTGCGTGGCGGCGCCGATGTCGGCGATGCTGAAGCTGGCGCCGGCCAGCCAGCGGTTATCGTCCAGCAGATTGTCGATATATTGCAGATGCAGTTCGGCGGCGCGATTGGCGCTGCGGATGGCAAGGCCGTCCGGCGACTGGCGGGCAATGATGCGCTTGTACATGCGTTCCGCCAGCAGCGGCGCCGTCACTTCGCTGTAGAAACGCTGGCCGAACCATTGATACAGGCGCCGGGCTTCCGCGCGCTCGGCGCTGCCGCCGCCCAGAAGCGGCGGCCGCTCGATGGTTTCGTCCAGATATTCCAGAATGGCGCTGCTGTCACACAGCACATGGCCGTCTTTTTCCAGAACCGGCGTCTGTACCGCCGGATTGAGCCGGGACAATGTGTCGCTGCGCTCCCAGGGGTGGGCCTCGACCAGTTCCACGGGCAGGGTTTTTTCCGCCAGCGCAAAACGCACGGCGCGGCTGAACGGACAGAGAGGGAATTGATGCAGGCGCCACATTTCGACCACCCTTAATAGCGGAAAAACCAGGTTGATCCAGTGGCCGTGGCAAAGCCGGCGTCGCTCCGGGTGGAATTGGCTTTTGCATAGGTTCTTGGCACGGGCGATTGCGGCTGCTAGCGAATGGCTGTCCGCAAAATCCGGGAGTAGAGAGATGGATCTGGCGTTCAGCGCCGCCGAAGACGCGTTTCGAGAGGAAGTCCGCGCCTTCATCGCCGAGAATTATCCGGCCGATGTGCGCCGGAAGCAGGAAAGTGGCGCCGAGCTCAGCAAGGAAGACATGCTGGCCTGGCACCGCATTCTCGGCCGCAAGGGCTGGTCGGCGCCGGCCTGGCCGGTTGAATATGGCGGCCCCGGCTGGACCGCCACCCAGCGCTATATCTATGGCGAGGAATCGGCGCGCGCCGAAGTCATCCCGCCCCTGCCCTTTGGAATCACCATGGTCGGGCCGGTGATCTATACTTTTGGCACCGAAGAACAGAAGGCACGGCATCTGCCCGGCATATTGGCCGGCGATGTGTGGTGGTGTCAGGGCTATTCGGAACCGGGTGCCGGTTCCGATCTGGCCTCGCTCAGCACCCGCGCCGAACGGGTGACCGAAGCCGACGGGCGGGAATATTATATCGTCAACGGCCAGAAGACCTGGACCACAATGGCGCAGCATGCCGACTGGGGCTTTTTTCTGGTGCGCACCGATCCCACAGTGAAAAAGCAGGAGGGCATCAGCTTCCTGCTGATCGACATGAAGACGCCTGGCATCACAGTGAAGCCGATCATCACTCTGGGCGGTGAGCATGAAGTCAATGAAGTCTTTCTCGACAATGTGAAAGTGCCGGTTGAAAACCGCGTTTACGAAGAAAACAAGGGCTGGACCTGCGCCAAATTCCTGCTGGCGCATGAACGCTCGGGGATTGCCGGCGTGGCGCGTTCCAAGCGCGACATTGAAAAGCTGAAGGCCATTGCCGCCAAACAGCCGGATGGCAGTGGCCGGCCGTTGCTGCAAAATCCGTTCTTCCGCCGCAAGCTGGTGCAGCTGGAAACCGATCTGACGGCGCTGGAATTTACCGAATTGCGCACTTTGGCGGCCGAAAGCGAAGGCAAGGGGCCGGGACCGGAATCCTCCATCCTGAAAGTGAAGGGCACGGAAATCCAGCAGCGGCTGACGGAGCTGACACTGGAAGCCGCGGGTAATTACGCCGCGCCCTATTTCCGCCAGTTTCCGGAAACGTCCAATGAATATCCCATCGGGCCGGAATTCGCCCACACCGTGGCGCCCACCTATTTCAACATGCGCAAGACGTCGATTTATGGTGGCTCCAACGAAATTCAGCGCAACATCATTGCCAAAGCCATTCTCGGCCTCTGACCGGCGGCAGAGGAACGGCATTTTCAGGGAGGTCAGAAGTTGGACTTCAATTTCAATGAAACGCAGACCATGCTGCGCGACACGCTGCGCCGCTATCTGTCCGGCAATTACGATTTCGATCGCCGCACGGCGATGCTGCAGCGCCCCGAAGGCCGTGATCCCGCCATCTGGAAGACGCTGGCCGGCGATCTCGGCATATTGGGCGCGGCACTGCCTGAAGCCCAGGGCGGTTTTGGCGGTGGCCCGGTCGAGAGCATGGTGCTGATGGAGGAATTCGGCCGGGTGCTGGCGGTCGAGCCTTATGTGCCCACAGTGGTGATTGGTGCTGGCGCGCTGGCGGAAACCAATGGCGCGCGCGCGGCGGAACTGCTGGGCGGGATCATTGCCGGCGATGTCATCATCGCGGCTGGCTTTTATGAACCCCAGGGGCGTTACAATCTGGCCGATGTCGCAACGGCCGCCAAAGCAGACGGTGCCGGCTGGGTGCTGAATGGCCATAAGGCCGTGGTTGTTGCCGCGCCCTATGCCAGCCATCTGCTGGTGTCGGCGCGCACCGGCGGCGCCCAGACGGAAGCCGGCGGCGTGTCTTTGTTCCTGATCGATGCTGGCACGGCGGGTGTGGTCCGGCGCGATTACCCCTGCGTCGATGGCTATATGGCCAGCGAAGTCTATTTCGAAAATGTGAAGGTCGGGACTGATGCGCTGCTCGGTGCCGAGGGCCAGGCGCTGCCGCTGATCGAAAAGCTGGTCGATCATGCCATCATGGCGCAATGCGCCGAAGCCAGTGGCGCCACGCGCCGGTTGCAGGAACTGACGCTGGAATATGCCCGCGAACGCAAGCAGTTCGGCCAGCCGATCGGCAGTTTTCAGGTTATCCAGCACCGCCTCGTCGACATGTTCATGGAAGTCGAGCAGACCGAATCCATGGTATTGATGGGGACATTGCGTCTGGACGATCCGCAACGGGCGAAATGGGTCAGCCAGGCCAAGGCCAAGATCGGCCGCAGCGCCCGGGCGCTGGGCCAAGCCGCAGTGCAGACGCATGGCGGCATCGGCATCACCCAGGAACTGGCGGCCGGCCATTATTTCAAGCGGCTGACCATCATCGAAACCCAGTTCGGCGATGTCGATTACCATATGGACCGGCTGGACGCGCTGACCTTCGCTTGAGGCCGGCCGCGCAGCGCACCGGCATTCCTTAAGATACGGAAAGAACTGGTCAGCACTTGTTCAGGCGTCTTACGCCAGCATCACTTTCATGGTGCGGGTATTGTCCATTACTGCGGCAGCGCTGCTACTGACTGGCTGCATGAGTCCTTATGGCTGGGCCGATGATGGCTATTACGGCGCCGATCCCTATTATGGCGACAGCGGTTATTACGGCGCTGTGCCGATTGGCTGGTGGGGGCGGGATGCGGCTTCCATCAATGTGTTCTACGGGCTGCTGGGCGATTACGGCCGCTGGACGTCCTATGGCAATTACGGCCGCGTATTCGTGCCGGGCCGGGTGGGCAGCGGCTGGCAGCCTTATTCGCGCGGACGCTGGCAATCCGATCCGCGCTATGGGCAGATGTGGGTTTCCGGCGACCCCTGGGGCTGGGCCACCGACCATTACGGGCGCTGGGGCCATG
>CAZIAA010000140.1:0-4820 GCA_964537365.1 uncultured Sandaracinobacter sp. | reverse complement strand
AGGCAGTGACCTCGATCTGGCAATCCGGTGCGGCTTCATTGATGACGGCCAGGGTCGGCATGATGACAGAGAGAACTCCATAGTCGCTCGCCGCCACGACGAAACGCCTGTCCAGCGCGGAAGGCCGGAAATGGACAGGTTGCAGAACCGTCGACGTCATCGCCACCCACTCCTCGAGCGGTTTGGCAAGTTCGATGCCACGCCGGGTCAGAGTCATCCTGCCCCCCGAACGCACGAGAAGCGGGTCGGCCAGAATTTTCCGGAGCTGACCAAGAGAGCGGCTGACGGTCGGCTGGCTCAATCCCAGACGTCGTGCAGCACGGCTGACACTCTGAGTCTGCAACAGGACCGAGAGCATCAGCAATAGATTGGCATCAAAAGGCTTTATCATGGCATTTCATGAATTGCGAATAACCCGCAACAGCAAGCTTTCCAGGTGTGGCAACATACAATGCTTCTCTCTCGCCATGAGGTGTAATCTTCCGCCGATCCTGCGGCCAGATCATCGGCAGGAACCAGGCATCGGCATGACGCCCGATGGGACAGTCTTCGCCGCGCAATCACAGGATGAGTGTCGCGCGCAAGCCGCCGCCCGGGCGGTTCTGCAGAGAGATGCTGCCGCCCAGCCGGGTGACCGAGCGGCGGACGATGGCCAGCCCCAGGCCAGCGCCGCCGGTGCTGCGGTTGCGCGAAGCCTCCAGCCGCTGGAATGGTGCGAATACCCGTTCGAGCTGATCCTCCGCTATGCCCGGGCCGCGATCCTCGACGAGGATGCGCACGCCGTCATCGTCGCGCAACAGGCGGATTTCCGCCTGACCGGCATGGCGAATGGCGTTCTGCACCAGATTGTCGATCACGCGCTGCAGCTTGAGCGGGCGTGTCACCAGTTCGAGGCTGGGCGGCCCGTCATAGCGCACATCCTTTCCCATGTCCTGCGCGTCATGGACAATGGTGATGATCATCGACGCCAGATCAATCAAGCGCTCTTCTTCCGGATCGGCGCCGCGCAGGAAATCGAACAGCGAGCGCATGAAGGCTTCCATTTCGTCGAGGTCGCGATCAATGGCCGTGCGCAGTTCCGGATCGTGGACATCGGCCGCGCGCAGGCGCAGACGGGCGATGGGTGTGCGCAGGTCATGCGACACCGCCGCCAGCGCCCGGATTCGCTCATTGACCTGGCCGAGCAGACGTGCCTGCATGGCATTGAACGCTGCGGCAAGGCGGCGAACCTCGTGCGGACCTTCCTCGGCAACAGGTGTCACTTCTTCGCGGCCGATCCGGTCGGCTGCATCCGCCAGCCGGCGCAAGGGCCGCCCCAGAAGCTGCGCCAGCAGCAGCGCCAGCAGCGCCACGCCGGCAACCAGCAGCAGCACGACAAGGGCATGGCCCCGCAACGGACGTGCCGTATCGAGATAGCCGGCGGCGCGAAAGCGCACCCAGGAGCCATCGTCCAGCTGCCATGCGCCCGTAAGCGTCGTGCCGACCGCAGACAGCTGCACCGTTCGCCCAGCGAGGTCCTGCTGCAGAATCCGCAGGACCCGGTCGGAGCGGGCCGGACCCAGAGCACGGCCGGCCGGATCCCGGGCGGGAGCCTGCGCCTGCCAGGCAAACACCAGTGGTTCCTGCCACAGCCGCGCGGCAGCATCCCGACCCGCGACCGGCGTTGCCGCCATCAGCCGGTCGGCAACCCCGATCTGCAGGGCCAGCTGACCGGCCCGCTCTCGCGACAGCACACCGGTTTCGATGCGGTTGAAAAGCCATTCGCTGCCGGCGAATTGCAGCAGCAGGGCGCCGAACAGCAGCAGCGCGATGCGCCCGCCCAGCAAATCCGGCCAGAAACGCCAGCGTTTCAAGACTGCTCCACATCAACTGCGAACATATAGCCAAAGCCGCGCACCGTGCGGATGATGGCCGCATCGCTGTCGCCGCCCAATTTGCTGCGCAGGCGGCTGACCAACACATCGATGCTGCGATCGGACGATCCAGGCATACGAAAGCGCGCCAGTTCCAGCAGCCGTTCGCGGCCAATAATCTGCTGCGGGTGCGCGACGAGATTGGACAGCAGGTCGAATTCGGCGGACGACAGCGTCACGGCGGCGCCCGAAGGCGCAAATAATTCGCGACGGCGCAGGTCCATGGTCCAGCCGGCGAAATGCAGCTTGTGCGCCCGCGCCGGCCGCGCGCTGTCCGCCAGCGGCGGCCGGCGCAGCACGGCGCGCACCCGTGCCAGCATTTCGCTGTCGCCGAAAGGCTTGGCGATATAGTCATCAGCGCCCAGTCCCAGCCCCGCCACCCGATCCGCTTCCGCGCCGCGCGCGCTGATCATGATGATCGGAATATCGCCCCAGCCGCCGTCCCGGACATCGCGGCAGATATCGAAACCGCTGACCCCCGGCAGCATGACATCGAGCAGCATCAGATCGATGCGCCGCGATTCCAGTTCCCCGATCATCTCGCCATAATCCGCCGCCATCGTCACACGGAATCCGCTGCGGCGTAAAAGATTGGAAAGCAGAATGCGCATGCCCGGGTCGTCATCGACGATCAGGATCAAGGGTGCGCCGGCATCATGCCTGCTGGCATTATTGCCCCTTTGTTGCGCCTCCTTATCAAAGGGTTTATCAATATATTCCAACTACTTCCCCCATTGACAGGTTTTTAATTCGATAGCTATGCGCTATTGCAATTGGTTATCATTATTAAAGGGGTAGTGTTCATGGAGCAAGTCGTTCGTGCATCTGAAGTCGTGGATGAAAACAGCGGGACGAGGGGGCGCGAAAGCGCGGATGCAGCCAGATGGGGACGACCACGATCCAGCGCGTTCCTCGCCCTCAGTTGCATCAGCCTGATTGCGTCGCCGGCGCTGGCGCAGGAACAGGCCGACAGCGATTCCAGGCCGCGCCACCTCGGTGGCGTCACGGTCACCGACAGCGCGATCGAGGAACATTACGACCGCAAGGAAGCGGCCTCGGTCAAATTCACCCAGCCGCTGCTGGATACGCCGAAAAGCGTCACTGTCATTCCGCATGAAGTGATCCAGGATCGCGGCTTCATGACGCTGACCGATGTGCTGCGCGCGACGCCGGGCGTCACGCTCGGCGCCGGCGAAGGCGGCACACCGCTGGGCGATCGGCCGTTCATTCGCGGCTATGAAGCGTCCACCGACATGCAGGTCAACGGCATCCGCAATGTGGGGCGCGTCATCTATGAAGTGTTCAACCTCGAATCGGCCGAAGTCGTCTATGGCCCGGCGGGCGCGATCACCGGCCGTGGTTCCACTGGCGGTTCGATCAACCTGGTGCTGAAGTCGCCGCAGGCGGGCGATTTCTTCTCGGCGTCGCTGACGGGCGGCACGGATGAAACCAAGCGCTTCGTCGTCGACGCCAACCGCCAGCTCGGCAATGATGTCGCCATCCGTGTCAGCGGCATGTTCCACGATGCCGATGTCGCCGGGCGCGACGAGGTGTGGACGCGGCGCTATGGCTTCATGCCGTCGATCACTTTCGGCCTCAACCAGCCGCTGCGCGTGACCGCCAGCTACAGCTATCTGAAAACCGACGGCATCGGCGATCAGGGCATGCCATTCTCCAATTCAGGCACGGATTCGCCGGTCGTCATCGACCGCGACCATTATTATGGCATTCCCGGCCGCGATTTCGCCACGACGACCAGCCAGTTCGTGTCCAGCCTGATCGAATATGATCTGTCCGACAAGATCACGCTGCGCAATTCGACGCGCTACAGCCACGCCACCAACGAAGCGATATTCAGCCGGCCGAGCTTCGCCCCCTTCGTGGATCCCACGACGATCACAAACCCTGCGAACCGTGCTGCCGCCGAAGCGTTGATCGTTGCACAGAACGCCATCGGCTGCATAGTGGGGCTTCCGGCGGGCATGGCCGTCGACGATCCCAACCGCTGCGTCAGCGTCGATTTCCGCTCGCACAACCGGCTGATGACGGGGTTCATCAACCAGCTTGATCTGCGCGGCGAGGTGGAAACCGGCTCGATCCGGCACAATTTCATCATGGGGCTGGAATACAGCAAGGAAAAGATCCAGACCCGGCCGGTGCTGCAACAGGTCCCCGGCGCGGCGCCAGCAACCGTTCCGATGCTGTTCGGATCGCCCGATCCCACCGCCGCCCATCGCTTGCTGGCGCGGCAAGTGCCGACCGGGCCGCTGGCCAAGACCGAGATGGAAACCAAGGCGGCGTTTATTTCCAACAGCATCACCATCGTTCCGCAACTCATCGTCGATGCCGGCGTGCGCTATGATGAATTCCGGCCGAGCAACGCCGCCCGGTCCGCGAAATACGACTTCTTCAACTATGCCGCCGGCATCATTTACAAGCCGGTGCCCAATGGCAGCATCTATCTGAACTTCGCCACATCCTCGAACCCGCCAGGCGAATGCGACGCCATGGCCGGCGGCGCCGAAGGCGTCGGCGCCTGTACGCTGACCGCCGGCAACATCGACACCGACCCCGAGCGCGCAAAAAGCTGGGAACTGGGCACGAAATGGGATCTGTTCGGCGGCAACTTCTCGCTGACGGCGGCTTTGTTCCAGACGAAAAAGACCAACGCGCGCGCCTCCCTCCCGGACGACAGTATCGTGAATATCGGCAGCAACCGGGTGCGCGGCGTGCAGCTGGGCGTCGCCGGCAATATCACGCCGCAATGGGCCGTCCATGCCGGCTATGTGTATCTGCAAACCAAGATCATCGACGATGGCGCCGGCAATTCCGCAGGCAACCCGTTCCGTTTCCAGGCGCCGCACACCGGCAATCTGTGGACGACCTATCAGCTGACGCCGCAATTCG
>CAZIAA010000139.1:0-4829 GCA_964537365.1 uncultured Sandaracinobacter sp. | reverse complement strand
CTCCAGCTGTTTCAGGATCTGCAACACGGCGATTCCACCCGCAGACGGCGGCCCCATGCTGCAGATGGTCCATTGCCGATAGGGCGCGCAGACGGCCGGCCGCGCCACGGCTGCATAGCCGGCGAGATCCGCTGCCGTCAGTGCGGCCGGATGGGCAAAGGCCCGGGCGACGGCTGTGGTGATTTCGGCGCCGATCTCGCCCCGGTAAAAGGCGTCCGGGCCGTTTTCGGCCAGCACTTCCAGCGTCTGCGCCAGTTGCGGCTGCCGTAGCAGATGGCCGACCGGCCAGGGCGTGCCATCGGCATCGAGAAATATTTTCGCGGCATCCGGGCTGCGGCGCAGCATGGTTGCGGAACTGCTGGCGAATTCATGCAGCCGCCGGCTGACGGGCACGCCATCGCGGGCATAGCGGATGGCTGGCTGGAACAGCTCGGCCCAGGACCGCTTGCCCCAGCGCCGATGCGCTTCGGCAATCAGCGCCAATGTGCCGGGCACGCCCACCGAATAGCCGCCGGCCACGGCTTCGGCAAAGGGCATGGCGCTGCCATCGGGCCGCAGGAAGCGATTCGCCTGCGCCGCCGCCGGCGCCTTTTCGCGGCCGTCGATGGTGCTGGTTTTGCCGGTTTCGGCATCATAAAAAAGCAGGAAGGCGCCGCCACCCAAGCCGCTCGATTGCGGCTCGACCACGGTCAGCGCGATCATGCTGGCCAGTGCCGCGTCGGCGGCGCTGCCGCCGGCCCGCAACAATTCGGTTCCAGCCGCGGACGCCAGCGGCTCGGCGGTGGAAATGACATCCGCTGCCGTCACCGCCGTGCTGGCCGGCGGGCGAATGAAAATAGTTGAATCGGGCTGATAGAAACTGTCGGTCGGGGTGGTTTGCACCGCACCCTGATTCGCCGCTGCGACGGATGCCGCGACAGGGGCAGCGGCAGGCGCCGCCAGAGCCGAAGAGGCGAACAGAATGGCGGCGCCCGCCAGCCAGAAATGGCGCAACATTCGCCAAGGTCTAATGAATATTAAGGCTTGGCTCAACCCTCTTGCGCCGTGCCGACGGCGTCTGCGACATTGCGAAATCCATCCCGCCGTAACAGCTTGGCCAGTTCTCTGGCGATGCGCGCGGCCAGCATCGGCCCTTGGTAAACCATGGCGGTATAAAGCTGCACTGCGCTGGCGCCGGCGCGGATCCGGGCATAGGCATCGGCGCCGCTACCGATGCCGCCAGCGCCGATCAGAGGCAGGCGTGCGCCCAGACGTTGAGAAAAGGCGCGCAGCGTGGCGGTCGCCAGCGGTTTCAGCGCCGCGCCCGACAATCCGCCCGATTGGCCGGCGTGGCTGGAACGCAGTGTCGCCGGGCGCGAAATCGTGGTATTGGCAATGATCAGAGCGGCAATATCGCTGGCGAGCACGCTGGCGCAGATGGAATCAATCTGCGCCTCATCGAGATCCGGCGCCAGTTTCAGGAACAGCGGCGGCCCGCCCGGCCCACGCGCTTCGCTGGCGGCGTGCAGCAGTTCCGGCAGGGCGGCATCCTGCAAGCCGCGCAGGCCCGGGGTATTGGGCGAGGAAATATTGATGGTGATCCACGCCGCCCGATCGCGCACGCGGCGGATGCAATCGGCATAATCCACGATCCGGTCGACCGAATTGCGGTTGGCGCCGACATTTACCCCCAGTTGCGGGTGGCACCCGTCCGCCGGCAGGCGCAGCAAGGCCGCGTCCAGCCCGCCGCCATTGAAACCCAGCCGGTTGATGACGGAATTGTCCTCCATCAGCCGGAAGATGCGCGGGCGCGGATTGCCGGCCTGCGGCCGCGGCGTCAATGTACCGACTTCGACAAAGCCGAAGCCCAGCCCCAGCATCTGCCGCCAGACCCGGGCATCCTTGTCAAAGCCCGCTGCCAGACCAATCGGGCTGGGAAAACTCAGACCGGCAATGCGAGTCTGCAACAGGGGATCGGCGGCCGGCGCGGCCGGCACCGGCAAATGCGCCAATAGCGAGATGGTCAGGCTATGGGCGCGCTCCGGATCGATCCGGAACAGCAGCGGGCGCAGCAGGCGAAACATGCAAGGGCCAATGCCGCGCCCCCGCCGTGCGCGCAAGCACCCTTAATCCCTGCGGGCGGGCGCCTGCCTCAACTGGCGTAGCCGGGATCCAGCCGGTCCATGCGCCGGCGCAGCGCTGGCCAGGCCAGTTTGCGCGCCACCAGCATCAGCCCGTCGCTGCCCACTTCGGCGGTCTTTTCCGGCGTACCCTGCGGCGGCTGGTTGAGCAGGCCCGGGCCACCGGCCAGAGCGTGGATCTGGGCTTCGCAGGCGCGCTCCAGATAATACAGCCGGACAAAGGCCTCGGCGATGGTCTCGCCGACGGCAAGGGTGCCATGGTTACGCAGGATCATGGCGTTCTTGTCGCCCAGATCGCGCACCAGCCGCTCACGTTCCTCGAGGTCGAGCGCCACGCCTTCGAAATGGTGATAGGCGACTTCGCCGCGAATGAGCATGGCGGTCTGGGTCACCGGCATCAGCCCTTCCGATTGCGCTGCAACCGCCTGCCCGCAGGGCGTGTGCAGATGCATCACCGCCTGCGCGTCCTCGCGCCCCATGTGGATGGCGGAATGGATGGTGAAACCGGCCGGATTGGTGCGATAGGGCGTGGCCATGACGGCCTTGCCATCCATGTCGACCTTGACCAGTGACGAAGCCGTCACTTCATCGAACATGAGGTCATAGGGGTTGATCAGGAAATGATGTTCCGGCCCGGGCACGCGCACTGACAAATGGGTGAAGATCAGATCGTCCCAGCCGTAATGCGCCACCAGCCGATAGGCGCAGGCCAGATCGACACGGCGCTGCCATTCTTCCTCGGACACCTGCGACCGGACATCGGTGGGGGTTTTTGCAACTGATGCCATCGTTATTCTCTCTCTCCAGTGATTGCCACCAGCCTAGCGCAGCGCGACAAGGATGCCCAGCCGGTTATGGCATTGCCGGCCAGGCCGGTCAGGCTGTTGCGATTGTCGGCTGCGCCGGCTAGGGGCGCTGTGCTATGATTTCCCGATATTCCCGCCCCGAAATGACAGCCATCTGGCAGGACGACAGCCGCTATCGCATCTGGTTCGAAATCGAAGCCCATGCGACCGACGCGCTGGCGCAACTGGGCATCGTGCCGCAATCGGCGGCCGATGCGCTGTGGGCGTGGTGGCGCACCGATCCCGCCATCGATGTCGCTGCGATCGACGCCATCGAGGCCGTCACCAAGCATGACGTCATTGCCTTCCTGACCTGGGTTGCCGAACAGGTCGGCGAGGAAGCCCGCTTCATGCACCAGGGCATGACTTCCTCGGACGTGCTCGATACTTGTCTTGCCGTGCAGCTGAGCCGCGCCAGCGACATTCTGCTGGCCGATCTCGATGCGCTGCTGGCGGCGCTGCGCCGCCGCGCCTTCGAACATAAATTCACCCCCACCATCGGCCGCAGCCATGGCATCCACGCCGAACCAGTCACTTTCGGCTTCAAGCTGGCACAGGCCTATGCCGAATTTTCCCGCGCCCGCACCCGGCTGCAACATGCCCGCGGCGAAATCGCCACTTGCGCCATATCGGGCGCGGTCGGCACCTTCGCCAATATCCCGCCCGAAGTGGAAGCGCATGTGGCGGCGAAACTCGGGCTGCAGCCGGAACCGATTTCGACCCAGGTCATCCCGCGCGACCGCCACGCCATGTTCTTTGCGACGCTCGGTGTGATTGCCAGCTCGATCGAGCGGCTCTCGGTCGAAATCCGCCACCTGCAGCGCACCGAGGTGCTCGAAGCAGAGGAATATTTTTCGCCGGGGCAGAAAGGCTCGTCGGCGATGCCGCACAAGCGCAATCCGGTTCTGTCGGAAAATTTGACAGGTCTGGCGCGGCTGGTGCGCATGGCGGCCATGCCGGCAATGGAAAATGTCGCGCTCTGGCACGAACGTGATATTTCGCATTCCTCGGTGGAGCGCGGCATTGCCCCCGATGCCACGGTGACACTCGATTTTGCTCTGCACCGGCTGACCGGCGTGATCGACAAGCTTGTGGTCTATCCGCAACATATGCAGCGCAATCTGGACGCCATGGGCGGGCTGGTGCATTCCCAGCGCGTGCTGCTGGCGCTGACCCAGAAAGGCATGTCGCGCGAAGACGCCTATCGCACCGTGCAGCGTAGCGCCATGCAGGTCTGGCAATCCGACGGCACGAAGCAACTGAAGGACCTGCTGGCGGCGGATCCGGAGGTCGCGGCCTGCCTTCCGGCGGCGGAATTGCAGGCACTGTTCGATCTTGATTATCACTTTGCCCGCATCGATGCGATCTTTGCGCGGGTGTTTGGCGAAGCTGCGTCGGAACTGTAAACAATTATTACAGGCAATCCGAAAAGTTAATTTTCAAGCCATTGAAATCTTGGAATAATCACATTGGCATGACTCTTGCACATTAACCACGTATCTGTGCTTAATGTTTATGAAGGAGTCGGATATGTACAAGTTTTTCGCCACTGCGGCAGCGCTTGTGGGCCTGGGTATCGCAGGTTCGGCGAATGCAGCTGTCACGCTGACCGATGTGGGCGTGACGCTGGCGGCGTTCAGCTATGACGTGAATGATGCCACCAGAACGATCAACATCTATGAAACCTGGGATCGCGGAACGACACCGATTGTCGATCTGCTGATCGAAGGCTGGAATTACAATTACAATTCCTGGACCGTCAACAAATATGTCACCAACGACACCGGTGCGGCCTGGGACTGGTTCACACATGAACTGCTGCAGTCGGATCTGGCGCAATCGCCCGACAATGACGGCATGAGCT
>CAZIAA010000138.1:0-4835 GCA_964537365.1 uncultured Sandaracinobacter sp. | reverse complement strand
TCACCAACAAATTCTATACCACGAGCTTTGTCCAGCTTTCCGACACACAGGTTCGTTATGTCGGCATGCCACGGGTATTTGGTGTCCAGCTGACGCTGCGGCCGGGGCGCTGAAAGCATAAGCAAAACTGATATTGCTGACATGGATATCCGGTGGCCTGTTCAACAACAGGCCACCGGATGTCGTTTGTTCCGCAGGATCATCGACAGGATCATGGCGCAGCTGGCCGGTAGGGCCATGATGCCATCCGCGCGGAACATGCCATTGAAATCTTGAAGCGCATTTGTGCATGGCAGCCATGCATGCGCGAGTCCGTTCCGTTCGATATGCGTGCAAAGCGCGCCGCCATGATACTGTAACAGAAGCTTTTTCCTCTGCCTGTTGAGGCGTCGATATTGTTACGCCGGCTTATCGCCACGGATATTTTCTGATCCTGATCAATGCCGCTGTCCATGCCAGGCCTTACGAAAAATGATGGCTGTCAGTGAGTTTGCCGGACGCCGCCGGAAAGCGGGTGAATATGCCCGATGCCGAGTGCCGTGCGGCGCAGCCGATACGGAAGAAAGGCCAGAGCAATGAAGCAGATCCTTCTTGCGGGCGTCAGCCTTGCCATGCTGAGTGGCGCGCCGGCAATTGCCGGGAACGACGGCTGGGGCGGTCCTGTTGACCTTGGCAATGGCGTCACCCTTGATCCTATTGCCGATATGCGATTGCGCTACGAGCATGTGGAGCAGGCCAGCCAGGCACGTGACGCGAATGCGTTGACCATGCGTCTGCGCGCTGGCGCAGACCTCAGGGCGGGTGATTTCTCACTTCTGGTTGAAGGTGAGAGCACGCTCGCGATCGTGCAGGATTACAATGCGTTCGCCTTTGTGGCGCCGAAGCAGAATCGTCCCTATCCGGTTGTGGCGGATCCGGAGAATATCGAACTGAACCGGGCCCAGATTGCCTGGCAGCGTGATGGCTATAATATCACCCTTGGCCGGCAGCGGATCAATCTTGATGATCAGCGCTGGGTCGGTGCGGTTGGCTGGCGGCAGAACGAACAGACCTTCGATGCCTTGCGCGGCACGGCCAGGCTCGGCCCTCTGAGCCTCGACGCAAGCTATGCCATCAGTCAGCGCACCATGTTCGGAATCGATGCGGGCCCGCGGCAGGCTTATGATGGTCATTTCATATTCGCAGCTGCGGGGCTGGCGGCGGGGCCGGTCAATATCAAGGGCTTTGCCTATCTGCTCGACTATGACTGGGTGGTCATGCAGGCCTCGTCGACACAGACCTATGGCGCCCTGGCAACCGGATCGGTGCCATTTGGCACGGACATGAAGCTTTCCTTCAAGGCGAGCTATGCCAGGCAATCCGACTGGAAGGCGAATGCCCGGAACTTCAGCGCTGATTATCATGCGCTTGAAGCGACGGTTTCCGGCAGAGGCGTGGCGATAACCGGTGGCTATGAGCTTCTGGGCAGCGACAAGGGAACAGCGGTCAGCACGCCAATGGCGACGCTGCACAAGTTCAACGGCTGGGCCGACATATTCTCGAATACGCCGGCGAATGGCTTGCGCGACCTTTATGCCGGGGCTTCCTATACCTTCCCGGCGACAACGCCGGTCCGCGGACTGAACGCCTCCGTCACCTGGCACGATTTCCGCAGCGACAGCGGAGGCGTCCATTATGGAAGCGAGTGGGATGCATCGCTTGGCTTTCGCCTGGGCCCCGTAACACTGCTTGCCAAATATGCGGATTATAATGCGAAGGGGTTTGCAGCGGACACCCGCAAATTCTGGCTGCAGGCAGAATATGGTTTCTGAGAAGCCTTTTTCAGAAATGCGCTGAAATCGCTACTTGAAGATTGCTGGCAGCGTCTGCCCTTCGGCGTCGCTGCCGCACGGTGCGAACGGACGAACGACTGGCATCCGCGTCCGCCGCGCTGTGGGTATTCAGCTGGCGGTTTTGCGCATCTCGGCCACTTGCGCCGAATCCAGATACTCGTCGAGGCGGACGATTTTGCCATTGCGGACGCGGCAGATGATGGCCGCGAACAGTTCCAGTCTGGCGCCATCCAGTATCCGGGTTGCCCGCAGCACATGCTGTTGCACAAAGCCGTCTTCGAACACTTCCAACCGTCGCTCGGCATAGCTGCGATCCGTCAGCCGCGACGGGATGGCGGCGAGCGTGGCGAGATTCTCGGCCTTGGTCTGCACCTTGTTGTCGAAATTGTGCCAGATCCCCACATCTTCGGCGTAATAGCTGGCGACCTTGTTCATGTCGGCGGCTTCGACGGCGTCGAAAAACCCCTGCGCCAGAGCGCGCATCCCGGCTTCATTGGTACTGGCGGCCATGTTCCTGTCCTTTTCGTGCTGGTGGCGCCGCAGAGCCTTGCCGGGATAGCCGCCGATTTCAAGGAAAAAGCCGGCGCCGTCCAGCGTTCAGGCTCAGGGCCTGGGGCGGCGCCCCGCGTCCGATGGCGTCAGAACGGCGCTGGTGATTGCCGCAAGCGCAGGGCAGCCGACATGGGCCATGGCCAGTTCCAGTTCGGCCCGCAACAGATGCAGCATATGCGCGACGCCCGCCACGCCGGCAACGGCCAGCGCGTGCAGCTGCGGCCGGCCGATGAGGACGGCGCGCGCGCCAAGCGCCAGAGCCTTCACCACATCCGTGCCCTGTCGCACGCCGCTGTCCAGCAGCAGCGCCAGTTTGCCACCGGTGGCTTCGGCCATTGCCGGCAGCATGTCGAGCGGAGAGGCCAGATCGTCGAGCACCCGGCCGCCATGGTTGGAGACGATGATACCATCCGCGCCATGCGCCTGCGCCAGACGTGCATCCTCGGGCGAGAGCAGGCCCTTCACTACGATCGGCAGGCGGGTCTGCGCGCGCAGCCAGTCGAAATCCTGCCAGGTCGGTGCGGCATCCAGCAAAGGCGTTCCGAACAGGATTCGCCCGGCATCGATCCGGGCATTCTGGGACAGGCCCGGCAGGCCTTGCAGATTGGCCGCCGCGACTCCGGGCGGCAGGGTGAAACCGGAACGCTTGACCGATGCATCGACGGTGACGATCAGCACCTGATAGCCGGCCGCTTCGGCGCGCCGGACCAGTTCAGCGCTATGGCCGCGATCGGGCTGGAAATAGAGCTGGAACCAGAGCGGCGGCAGCGCCTTGCCAAGTTCGGCGGCGGCGGCGCGGGCGGCCCGGGCAATGTCTTCGAGCGGAATGCTGGACAATGTGCTCACCGCCATCGTGGTGTCGAGCGCGGTGGCGGCGCTGATCGTTGCCAGTTCGCCATCCGCGCAGGCCAGACGGTGATAGGCGACGGGCGCCAGCAGGATTGGTGCGGCATGGCGCAGGCCGAACAGCTCCAGTTCGGTGGTGGCGCCGTGCATGTCGACCAGCATGCGCGGGATGAGGCGATAGCGCTCGAACTGGGCCCGGTTCGCCGCCAGCGCATGTTCCGGTCCGGCGCCCGACTGGATATGGCGCCAGCTGGCGGGCGGCAGATGCGCGCTTGCCCGGCGTTCATAATCGAACAGGCTTTGCAGATCGTCCGGAATGGCAGTCAGCGGCGGCAGCGGCGCGGATGTGCCGGTCATGTGACCGACCATTGCCGCAGCAGATTGTGATAGACCCCCGTCAATGGGTTGATCGAGGCATGATCCGGGTGATCGGCGATCAGGCGCTGGATGGCGCTGTCCAGATCGAACAGGGTCCGGCGCTGGATTTCCGACGGCACCAGGCTTTGCACCCAGAAGAAGGAGGCGAGGCGCGCGCCCTTGCTGACCGGTGTGACATGATGCAGGCTGGTGCCGGGATAGATCACCATATCGCCTGCCGGCAGCTTCACGCGGTGATCGCCATAACTGTCCTCGATCACCAGTTCGCCACCCTCGTAATCTTCGGGGTCGTTCAGGAACAGGGTGCAGGAAATGTCGGTGCGGACATAGGCATCGGCGCCGGGCATGCGGAACAGGGCATTGTCGATATGATTGCCATAAGTGCCACCGCCTTCATAACGATTGAAACGCGGCGGCAGCACGCGCAGCGGCAGGGCGGCGGCAATGAACAGTGGCGTTCGGCCCAGCCGGTCGAGAATGCGATTGCCCAGATCCTGCGCGGTCGGGCTGTCGATGGGCAATTGCAGATTGCGCTTGACGTTGATGGCCTGATGGCCGGCGGTGGCGCGGCCGTCCTCCCAGGCCGCCTGTGCCAGAATGGCGCGCATTTGCTGGATATCCGCGTCGGACAGGACCTCTGGGATGCAGAGCATCATGGCAGATGCCTCCTGAATGCCCGGACTTCACGGCCTGCCGCCGCGTCCAGGCTGGCGCGGCACGGCGGGCGGGCGATATCCGGTGTGGTTTCTGGTTTCATCGACTCCGCAATACCAACGGGATTTCCCGGCCACCGCAGCCGGCTCTATTGCGAAGCATTCGCGTATCAAAAGCCCGTCACGGCGTCGAGATACAATCTGGCCCGCCCCGGTGCGGATGCCGGGGCGGGCCAGTGTTGCCGTCGGTTGTCGCTCAGTATTTGAAGCTGAGCGTGGCGAAGGCCGAACGGCCCGCCGCTATGGTCGCGAAGTGCGTGGTGTAGGTGCGGTCATAGTAACGCTTGTCGGTCAGATTCTGCACATTGACCCGCAGCGCCACATTTTCGGTGATGTCGACCGCCGCAGTGGCGTCAAAGCGCCAGTAGCCGGGAATGGAACGCTCGATGGTGCCGACGCCGGCGACGGTGCCGAAGCTGCCATATTGCTTCGAATTATAGATGGCGCCGCCACCGATCTGGAAACGGTCGGCAATGTCGAAGCTGGTCCAGGCGGTGAAGCTGTGCTTGGGCGT
>CAZIAA010000137.1:0-4861 GCA_964537365.1 uncultured Sandaracinobacter sp. | reverse complement strand
GACCAGCAGGATTCGGCCTGATCCATTTGCGCCGATGCGGGGGGTGGCGCAGACCATTCGCAATGGCAGGCGCTGATCAACGGTCATGGCCCATCTGCGCCCGGTGCCAATCGCCTCTGTGTCAGTCGACTGTTTCGGGCTTCAGTTCGGGAATATTGCCCCAGTCCCGCGACAGGGTTGCGCGCAGCGTTTGCAGCGCCCGTTTGCCGATGCGGTCGCCGACCGTGTCTTCCAGATGCGCCAGCACCTGCATGGCGTCCTGCCGCAGGCGATTGGACTTGGCGTTGTAACGCACCAGCTGGCTGTCCGGGTTTTTGGGGTCGTCTTCGCAGGTGATGAGTTCTTTTTGCTGCATTTCCGCCAGTATGGCGTTCAGCCCGTCGGCTGGCAGGCCGAGATTACGGGCAATATCGGTCGGGCGCTGGATGCCCATGGCCATATTGGCGAACACCATGGATTCCGAACGCGAAATACGCTCCCAGCCCATGTGCTGCAGGGCGGACTGCATGCCTTCGTCGAACCAGTAGAATGCCGCCATCAGTCGCATGATCAGGAAATCATGTGCGCGGGTGACATCGCCGCCGGCATCGCCCGGCTGTATGGCCATATTCAGCAGCGCCGTTGCCAGCGGGAACATGTAGCCACCTTCGTGGAAGGCCAGCGGCGCGCGGTTCCGCCAGCAATCGATGTCGATGACTTCGCCGATGACGACCGTATGCGTGCCCTGATCCACCACTTGCCGGGGTCGCAGCACCATTGCCGCCAGCCCGTCCGCCAGCCGTGGCGGCTTGCCTTCGGCGTGGATCCAGCTGCCGGCGGCGAATTTTCCGGCCGAAGTGGTGGCGCTGGCGCAATTGTTGCTGATGTCGACCTGGTCTTCCGACAGCAGGTTGAGGCCGATATCGGCACCGCCGGCAATGGCCTTGTAGGTGGAGTTGGTGCGGTTGACGCAGACCAGCATGGACGGCGGATCCATGCTGACTTCACAGAATGCCGTGGCGGCCATGGCATAACGTTCGCCATCATGTTCGGCGGTGACAACTGCAACCGGCCGCACCAGCGAGCGCAGGGCCAGGCGCAGGCAGGCGGAAATGTCGGACGGTGTCTGGGTCGGGGCGTTCATGCCGGGGATACTATCGCCCGCGGGCGCATTCTGCCAGTGGCGCCGCACAAAACACCACGACGGCACCAACCATGGCCATGTGGATATTGTCGCCAAAGGCAGGCGTGTTGAAGCCTTGCGTCGTCGTCACCTTGTTGGCTCGGTCGCGCCCGACGACGGCGATCGAAATCGGTACTGCCTGATTTTTGTCTGTGGTTGATTTGCTAGGTGAGTTGCAGCGTATTGTACTGTTCGGTCGGGCCGGAATATTCGGCGCCATTGTCGACTCCGATCTCGGCCTTGATGAGCGCATTGGTCATGGCATTCAGGCGCTCGATCAATTTGCGATGCTTTGCCGGCTCGGTCGCCAGATTGACGATTTCGTCCGGATCCTTTTGCGTGTCATAGAGCTCCAGATCGTTATAGGCGAGGAGGTCTTCCCAGCGTTCCGGAATATGGTGCTGCGCCGGGGCGAAATAGCGCGCGAACTTGTAACGGCCATCATGCACGCCGCGGTGCAGCCGCCGCAGCATCAGATCCGGTTTGGCCAGCGGCCTGGTTTCGCTGACGCCGGCCGGCACATCCGGATAGGTCCAGCCATAGGTTACGGCATAATCGAACAGCACCCCGGCTTCGTCGCGTTTGGTGCGGTCGGTGGTCGATTGCAGCGCCGGCGACAGGTCGTGGCCGACCAGCTTCGGATAGCGGCTGCCGATTTCGGATGCACTGACTCCGGCCATCGACAGGATCGTCGGCACCAGGTCGACGGAACTGGCCAGCGCCCGGGTGGTGCGGCTGCCCGGCAGGTCCGGGTGGACGACGATCAGCGGCACGCCGACATCTTCCTTGTAGATGGTTCCCGACTTTTGCTGCATGCCATGCGCGCCGGCGCGCTCGCCATGGTCGGAAGTGTAGATGATGATGGTGTTGTCCAGTTGTCCGGTCGCTTCCAGAGCGTCGAACAGAGTCTTCATATGCTGGTCGACGTCACGCACGCAGTTGTAATAATAGTTCAAAAAGCGCAGCCAGGACGCTTCGTCGCTGCGCGGCATCTTGCCATAAAACGCCCAGCTGGCGGCAACGATCGCGCGCTGTGCCATCGGCTTCGTCGACAGGTCGTCGGCATAAAAGCTTTTGGGCAGCGGAAATTTCCAGTCCTTCTCATAGACGGGGGCGCCGGGGGCTTCCATCAGCGGCGCGAGAAGATTGGGGCGGGCGCGGGTCTGTTCACCCTTGCCGGTGGCGTCGAAGAACATGATGTCGTGCGGGTTGACGAAGTTGACGGCCATGAACCAGGGCTGGCCGTCGCCATCGGCCAGATGCTGCAGTTCGTTGACGGCTTCGGCGGCGGTGACGCCATCATTCATGAAGCCTTCCCAGGTCAGCCCTTCGCGCTCGCCATTGAAATTATAGTGCGAGAAACCAAAAGGTTCGAGGATGTCGCGGGTGTTGTCGAACGGCTTCTTGCCGTCCGGTACATTGCGGAACTGCAGCCCTTCGTTGATGTTGGAAAGGTGCCATTTGCCCTTGTAGGGGGTGCGGTAACCGGCCGCGCGCAGCATCTTGCCAAGGGTCTGCATGTCAGGAGTGATCTGCGGGAAAGGTGGCGTGTTGGGGTTGGCGTACATGCCATTATTCTGGGTGTGCAGGCCGGTGTACATGACCGCGCGTGACGGTCCGCAGGGCGTGGTATTGACATGATAATGGCTGAAGGAAATGCCGCGCTTTTGCAGCCATTCATGGGCGGGCAATGGCAGGCCCTGCGGAATGTCGGCAAGCGCGCGCATCTGGTCGTTCACCACCAGCAGGATATTGAGCTTGCTGCCGCGGGGCTTGCTTGCGCGCGGGCGCGCTGTTTGCTGGGGTCGGGCATCCTGAGCCCGTGCGCTTTTGGCAAGCGCCAGAGCGGCTGCGCCTGCTGCCAATACGGACCGACGATCAATGTCTGCCATTTCGAACCCTTCCTTCTCTGCAGTCCTGTTCCGGCCTCGGATGCGGAACCTCTGCTTGTTAATACAGGCGCCACGGTTGCAGTGAGAGGCGCGGCGGCAGCACCCGGCAGCCCGGCCGACAGCGGTTGTCAGCAGGGCAGGGCATTTGGTTTCATGCCCGGCATGGCGCGGCCGTTCAATTCGGTTGCAGCGCCGATGTCATGGATGATGTGGGCGGCCTTTCAGCTGTTTCGGGCAGCAAGCCATGGCCGCCGGCGCCTTCCATGCCATCGATACGCCGGGTGTCCGGCACGATCGCTTCCGCAGCCGCGCGCGGCACCAGTTCAGCCGGGGCGTGGGCATCCAGTTCCGCCCGGGCGAAAAAATCAGCACCGGCCGGAATGACGGACTGGACAGTCTTCAGCTGTGCAGCTGCGATCACAGTCAGGTTCCTCCGCTACACTGATGCTTGCGCATTTATCATCAGCATTTCGGGCGAAGTCAATAGCTAGCTATGCATCTTCCAGCTGGGCTTTCCGGCGTGCAGATCCGGGAGAATCGACAATTTGCCCGCCGCCCGGCCGTCAGACCGGCCAGCGTGGCGCCGGATTTCGCCGGGGCGCGGGCGCCGCTAGGCAATGACATCCCTGATCGGCACGTCGGGATCAACCAGCTTGTCCGGATCCACCGGCTTGCGATTGCCGATGAGGCGGCGCCCGAACATGAATTCCGCTGGCATGTTGATGGCTTCCACCGATTGCACGCGGTTGTCGGGATCAAGGTGGAACACAGCGAAGCGCTTGTCCGCCGAATGGCCGCGGGTGACGGTGCGGGCGACATCGACGGGCATGCCGGCAATCTGCAATTTCAGGTCATATTGGTCCGACCAGAACCACGGCACTTCCGCAGGCGGGTCAGCGCGGCCGGTCAGATGATGGGCCAGCAGACGTGCCTGTTCCAGCGCGCTGGGGACGCTTTCCATGCGCATCATCCGGCTGCCATAGACTGGCAGCGGCCGGCGAGTGACATCGCCGATGGCATAGACACCGGCATGTGAAGTCCGGCCGGAAATGTCGACGATGATACCATCGTTGCAGGCACAGCCAATGTCCTGCGCCAGCTGGTCGTTGGGGGCGGCGCCGATACTGATGAGGACGGTGTCGGCGGCAATGTCGCGGCCATCGGCAAGACGCACCGCCGTTACCCGGCCATTGTTGCCGGTCAGGCTCTCGATTATGGCGCCCAGCTCGAAAGTGACGCTCTGGGCAGCGTGATAGCTTTGGAAAAAGTCGGACACTTCGGGTGAGGCCACCCGCGCCAGCAGCCGCGGCTCGCGCTCGATGACCGCGGCGTCGACCCCCAGCGCGCGGGCGGAAGCCGCCACTTCGAGGCCGAGATAGCCGCCGCCAATCACGGCGATGCGGCGCGACTGCGCCAGAGCGGCTTTCAATTGCTCGGCATCCACGGCGGAGCGCAGATAATATACGCCGGCCTGATCGGCGCCCGGCAGCGGCAGAAGTTTCGGACGGGCGCCGGTGGCCAGCACGAGCTGGCCGAATGCGAGGGTGCGGCCATCCGCAAGTGTGGCCTGGCGCTGTGCCATGTTGATCCCGGTCACGGCATTGCCGAGATGCAGGCCGATGTCGTGCTCGGCATAGAAATTGTCTGACCTGAGCGCCAGCGTGTCCGAATTCGCTTCGCCTTTCAGCCAGGCCTTGGATAGCGGCGGGCGCTGATAGGGTGGGAATGGCTCGTCGCCGGCAATGTCGATTCCGCCGGTCCAGCCGCTCTGGCGCAAGCCTGCCGCCAATATCCCGGCCGCATGCCC
>CAZIAA010000136.1:0-4895 GCA_964537365.1 uncultured Sandaracinobacter sp. | reverse complement strand
GGGTGTCATAGGCGGTCAGCCCAGCGAAGATCAGCACGCCCAGGATCGAAATCAACAGCGCCATCGGCTCGGACTGGATGAACAGGTTGAGCAGCATCGCCACCAATATGCCGACCAGCCCCATGATCAGGAATGTGCCCAGCTGCGACAGGTCGCGCTTGGTGGTATAGCCATAGAGGCTGAGGCCGGCGAAGGCCGCGGCGGTTGCGAAGAATGTCGTTGCGATCGACGTCGCGGTATAGACGAGGAAGATGGTCGACATCGACGCGCCCATGATGGCGGCAAAGGCCCAGAATAGCGCCTGCACGCTGGCTTCGGACATCGACTGATAGCGGAAGCCGAGCAGAAACACGAAGCCGAGCGGCGCCAGCGCGACGATCCAGCCAAGGCCCGACAGTCCACCTGTCGCTGGATTGACGAGCGCCGCGACAGCCCCCGTCGCTGCCATTCCAAGCGCAACGAGGCCGGTCAGCAGCACGCCCGACATCATATAGTTATAGACACTGAGCATATAGCGCCGCAGACCGGCGTCATAGACTTCGGCTCTGGCATCGGTGCGCGGCATGGCCGCGAACGGTCCTCTGTTCAGCCGCGGATCGCTGTCATTCACCATCGATTTCCTTTCCGGCCGGCGCGTGCCGACCATGGCCTGCACCGACAATATCGCGCAGCATTATCGCTGCCGGGGTATTTTCAATTCCTGCCACATGTCGGCGATGAAATGAAGCGTTTCAAGAGCAATTGGCGTGATTTTTTTCAGGATTGAAACATTTTCGACATATTCCGCAACATATGTGGCTGGCATGAGGTTTAGAGTTCGCGCAGGGCAGCGGCGATGCGGATCCCGAGCGTGCGCCAGCTGGCCAGCATGCCCAGCAGGAAAGTGAGCAGGCCGCCGGCCAGCACCGTCAGCGCCGTGATCCACCAGTCGGGCTGCCAGTCGAGGTCGAGAATGTGGGTGACCACGGCCCAGGCCGCGACTGCACCCGCGAGGCCGGCGATGGCAGCGACGGCCATGGCCAGCACGGCATATTCCAGTGCGGCGGCCAGCATCAGCTGGCGACGGCTGGCGCCCAGAAGTTTCAGGATGACATTGTCGCGGCCGCGCAACCGCGCCTGTGCGGCCAGCGCACCGACCAGAACGGCAATGCCGGCCAGAATGGCAACAGCCGCCGCCGCGCGAATGGCCAGCCCCATTTGTTGCAGCAAGGTGGAAATCCGGTCGAGGACATCATCCACCCGGATGAGCGAGCTGGTCGGGAATTCGGCGCTGATGCGGTTGGCGAAGGCCGCTGCGTCGAACGCATGGCCGGGCGTGGGGGTGATGGTCGCCATATAGCTGTAGGGCGCTGCCGCCAGCGTCGCCGGATCGAAGACGAGGACGAAATTGAAGCCGAAACTGTCCCAGTCAACAGCACGCAGCGATGCGATTTCGGCGGTGATGGGCACGCCCAGAACCGAAACCGTCAGCCGGTCGCCGACCTGCAATCCCAGCAGCCGGGCCTGTTCGGCTTCCATGGAAACCAGCGGCGGGCCGGCGTAATCATGCGGCCACCACTGGCCGGCGACGATATGATTGCCTTCGGGGACATCCGCCGCGAAAGTGAGGCCACGATCGCCATTCAGGACATAGCTTTCGGCGGGGACGTTCTGTAATTCCGTCGCCGGCACTTCATTCACGGCGGTGACCGGGCCGCGCAGGCTGGGCACCAGCCGCACGGTATTGCCGGCGGGCACGGCCCGCTGAAATCGCGCCACCTCGTCCTTGGGCAGATCGAGCAGAAAGAACGCTGGCGCCTTCTCTGGCACGGTGCGATCGAGGCTGGCGTTCAGGCTGGTTTCCACCAATGCCAGCATGGCGAACAGCCCCAGCCCCAGCCCCAGCGCAACAATCAGCTGGCGGGTGAAATTGCCCGGCCGGTGCATGTTGGACAGTGCCAGCCGGGCAATGGTGGACGCCGGACGGGGGCAGCGCCGGGCGAGGAATTCGGTGGCCACACCCGCGGCATAGAGCAGCGCCAGTGTTGCCGCCGTGCCCAGCAGGAAGATTGCGGCCAGACCCTTGTCGGTCGATTGCCACAGCGCGAGCAGGATGATTCCAGCCGCTGCCGCGCCCACGCCAAGCAGCGTGCGCGCCGGCAACCGGCCGGGCCTGTCGGTGGTGCTGCGAAAGATCCGCGCCGGCGGCAGGGCGCTGGCCCGCGCCAGCGGCCGCAGCGCAAAGGCCAGCGCCACCAGCAGGCCATAGGCCATGGCCAGCGCCAGTGCGGCTGGAAAAATGCCGCTGGCCGGCGGCACCGGCAGGGCGTCGCCGGCAAAACGCGCGACGGCCGCCGGCACCAGCGCGCCCAGCGCTGCCCCCGCCAGCGCCGCCGTGGTTGCGACCGCCAACACCAGCAGCAGGTAAATGCGCTGCACCAGCCGGGTGGTCGCGCCCAGCACTTTCAGCGTGGCGATGGTGTCCATGCGTCGGGCCAGCTGGCTTTGCACGCCATTGCTCACGCCGACGCCGGCAATGGCCAGCGCGGCCAGGCTGACCAGCGTCAGGAATTGCGCCACCATATCGACAAAGCGGCGGATTCCGGGCGCACCGTTGCGGCGATCGTGCAATTGCCAGCCGCTTTCCGGCAGTTCAGCCTGCAATTGCTGGATGACGGCGGCCGGATCGGCATTCTCTGGCAGCATCAGCCGCCGGTGCCAGCGATACAGGCTGCCGGGCTGGATCAGGCCGGTTTCGGCCAGCCGGTTCATGGCAATCAGCGCCGAGGGGCCCATGGCAAATCCTTCGCCGGCGCGGTCCGGCTCGTTCAGCAGAATGGCACTGACCGGGAATTGCGCTTCGCCGATGGACACCCGGTCGCCGCGCTTGAGGTGCAATTGCTGGGCGAGCGCATCGGACAGTACCACGCCATTGCGCAGAGCCTGCTGCACGGCGCGGTTGTCGCCGCCGCTGTCGGTCTCCGCCGTGCCATAGAGCGGCCAGTTGCCATCGACTGCCTTCAGCTCGACCAGCTGGCTGGCAGCCGCGTCCGCGGATTCCAGCCGCAGCATGGCGCGCAGGCGCAGGCTGTCTGAAGTTCTGACAGCGACCCGGCGCAGCGCTTCGGCTTCGGCGGCGGAGGGTTGTCGGCCGGTAAATCGGGCATCGATGTCGCCGCCCAGAAGCACCTGCCCCTGTGCAGCGAGGCCAGTGTGAATCGCCTGCGCCAGACTGCCGACGCCGGCAATGGCCAGCACCCCCAGACAGACGCAGACGAACAGCAGCCAGAGCGCGCCGGGGCGGCCGCGCGCTTCGCGCAGGACAAGCCGCGCCGCCAGCCGCCAGCCGGGATCGCCGGCGCCGGACAGGGCCGGGGATGCCGGTGTTTCAGCTGTTTCGGGTGTTTCAGGCAATGGCCAGCCGTTCGTCCCGGGTGATGCGGCCATCATCCAGATGGATCAGCCGGGAACAGCGCCGCGCCAGCATTTCATCATGGGTGATGAGCAGCAAAGTGGCGCCGGTGGCGTCCAGACGCGCGAACAACAGATCCATGATGTCGCGCCCGGTGGCGGCGTCGAGATTGCCGGTCGGTTCATCGGCGAACAGCAGCGCCGGCCGCACCACCAGCGCCCGCGCCAGCGCCACGCGCTGCTGTTCGCCGCCCGACAATTGCGCTGGATAATGCTGCAACCGGGCGCCAAGGCCGGTGGCGTGCAGTTCCTCTGTGGCGCGTTCGAAGGCGTGCGGGATGCGCGCCAGCTCCAGTGGCACGGCGACATTTTCCAGCGCCGTCATGGTGGGGATCAGATGGAATGCCTGCAGCACGATTCCAATGCGGCCGCGCCGGGCGCGCGCCAGTTCATCCTCGCTGCGGCCGATGAGGTCGATTCCCGCCACTTCGATCTGACCCGAAGTCGGACTTTCAAGGCCGGCGAGACAGGCCATCAGGCTGGACTTGCCGCTGCCCGATGGGCCCAGCACGGCCAGCCGCTCCCCAGCCGCGACATCGAGATCGATTCCCCGCAGAATCGACACGCGCGCGCTGCCTTTGCCCAGCACAAGCGTGACATTGCGCGCCTTGATCACCATATCGTCGGGCAAGCGCGGGCGTCATGACCCATTTGAAGGAGCCTTCCTTGCATTCACACAGCCCCCGATATGGCCGCTGCGCAAAGCTTTTGCACCCCCTGTTGCTGCTGCTGATGGGTCTGGCGCTGCTGTCGGCAACGGCCGCGCTGGCGGCCCCGGCCAGACAATGGCAGGTGCTGGCGCTGGGCGACAGCCTGACCGCTGGTTACCAATTGCCGCCGGCGCAAAGCTTCCCGGCGCAATTGCAGGCGGCGTTGCAGGCGCGCGGCATGGCTGTGCAGGTGCATAATGCCGGCGTTTCGGGCGATACCACGGCGCAGGCCAAGGCGCGTCTAGGCTGGGTCTTGAACAGCCTGCCGGCGAAACCCGATCTGGCGATTGTCGCGCTGGGCGCGAACGACATGCTGCGCGGACAGCCGCCGGCACAAGCGAAAGCCAATCTCGATTCGATCCTGGCGGAATTCGACCGGCGCGGCATAGCAGTGCTGCTGGCGGGGATGCGCAGCGCGCCCAATATGGGCGCGGCCTATGCGCAGAAATTCGATCCCATCTATGCTGATCTTGCCAAAAAACATGGCGCCACGCTTTATCCGTTCTTTACCGAGGGCGTCTCCGGTCAGCCGGCCCTGCTGCTGGCCGATGGCATGCACCCCAATGCCAAAGGCGTGGCGGTGATGGTGCGGAACATCGCGCCACTGGTTGTGAGAGAGTTGCGCCCACGCTGATGAGCCACCGTCTGTTCGTTGCTCTGCGGCCGCCGCCGGCCATCCGTGAAGCTCTGCTGGCGATCATGGGCGGCGTGCGCGCTGCACATTGGCAAACCGAC
>CAZIAA010000135.1:0-4898 GCA_964537365.1 uncultured Sandaracinobacter sp. | reverse complement strand
CAGCCTTCGAAGCGCACCACACTGTGCGTTACTCCCAGAACGCCATTCGTTCCGCCGTCGAGCTGTCCGACCGTTACATCAACGACCGCAAGCTGCCCGACAAGGCCATCGATGTCATCGACGAATCGGGTTCGGCGCAAATGCTGTTGCCGGAACACCGGCGCCGGCGCACCATTGGCGTGAAGGAAATCGAAGCCGTAGTCGCCACCATGGCCCGCATTCCGCCGAAATCCGTATCCGCCGATGACAAGCAGGTGCTGGAACATCTGGAACGCGACCTGAAACAGGTGGTGTTCGGCCAGGACAAGGCCATCGAACTACTGGCCAGCGCCATCAAGCTGAGCCGGGCGGGCCTGCGTGACGCCGAAAAGCCGATTGGCAGCTATCTGTTCTCCGGGCCTACGGGCGTCGGCAAGACCGAAGTCGCGCGGCAATTGTCGCATATCCTCGGTATCAACCTGACGCGCTTCGACATGTCGGAATATATGGAGCGCCACTCCGTCAGCCGGCTGATCGGCGCGCCGCCGGGCTATGTCGGCTTCGATCAGGGCGGTTTGCTGACCGATGCCGTCGACAAGCACCCGCACAGCGTGCTGTTGCTGGATGAAATTGAAAAGGCCCACCCCGACCTGTTCAACATCCTGTTGCAGGTGATGGACAATGGCAAATTGACCGACCATCAGGGCAAGACCGTCGATTTCCGCAATACCATCCTGATCATGACCACCAACGCCGGCGCCGCCGATATGGCACGCGAAGGCATTGGTTTTGGCGCCGGCCCGCGCCTCGGCGAAGACGAGGAAGCGGTAAAGCGCATGTTCTCGCCGGAATTCCGCAACCGGCTGGATGCCATTGTGCCGTTCGATTATCTGCCGCCGGAAATCGTCGCCCGCGTCATCGACAAGTTCATCATCGAGCTGGAAATCCAGCTGGCCGACCGCAACGTGCATATTTCCCTGTCGCAGGAGGCCAAGGACTGGCTGATCAAGCGCGGCTATGACCGGCTCTATGGCGCGCGGCCGCTGGCGCGCGTCATTCAGGAATCGATCAAGCGGCCGCTGGCGGAAGAACTGCTGTTCGGCCGGCTGGTGAATGGCGGCGAAGTCCGGGTGCATATCCGCGACGATGCGCCAAGCTTTGAAATTGCGCCGGCGCCGCCCAAGGGCGGAGCGAAAACGCCGCCGGCCGGGCGCGAACCCAAGGAACCGGCAGCCAGCACGGAAGACGGCTGAGCCGCGCATCTCACCGCGCATCGCACGGCCGCGCTGGAGGACAGTCATTGCGCCAGCGCGGCAACCCCGCTATGGGCGCTGATCTTGGACAAACAGGCCGACGCACCCTGGAGGCGCCGGCCCCAGACTATTTTGGAGACTGACATGGCAGATGCGCTGACGCTGGCCGCCGAAGCGCGCGACCGGGCTGGCAAGGGAGCCTCCCGGGCGATCAGGCGGCAAGGCCGGGTTCCGGCAGTGATTTATGGGGAAGGCAAGCCCGCGACTGCCATCCACATGGAAGAAAAGCATTTGGTGAAGCTTTTGAACACCGGCTATTTCCTCAATTCCGTCGTGGAAATCACCGTTGGCAAGGAAAAACACCACACCCTGCCGCGCGATGTGCAGTTCCATCCTGTCACGGATCGGCCGCTGCATGTCGATTTCCTGCGCATTGCCGCCGATGAGCTGGTCACGGTCAATCTGCCGGTGCAGTTCATCAACGAGGCGGCCTCGCCCGGCCTGAAGCGCGGCGGCGTGCTCAATGTCGTGCGCCATGAATTCGAAGTGCAGGTGCCCGCAAACGCCATTCCGGATTTCGTCGAAGTCGATGTCACCGGCTATGATGTCGGCGATTCCATCCACATCGAATCGGTCAAGCTGCCGGACAATGTGAACCCCGTCATCGAACGCAATTTCACCATTGCCACGATCGCAGCGCCATCCGGCCTGAAGAGCCAGGATGCCGAGGAAGCCGCCAGCGCCGAAGCAGGTGCAGCAGAGGCGACCGACGAAGACGCAGCAGAAGACTGAGGCCATGCTGCTGTTTGCCGGGCTGGGGAATCCCGGCCCGGCTTATGCCTTCAATCGCCACAACATCGGTTTCATGGCAGCGGATGCGATTCATGCCGTGCATGATTTTATGCCGTGGAAAAGCCGCTTTCAGGGGCTGCTCAGCGAAGGGCGACTGGGCCATGCCAAGGTGCTGCTGCTGAAGCCGCAGACCTTCATGAACGAAAGCGGCCGTTCGATTGGTGAAGCGTCGCGCTTCTTCCGGCTGCCGCCGGAAGCGGTCACGGTGTTTCACGACGAACTCGACCTTGAACCCTATCGGGTAAAGGTGAAGACTGGCGGTGGCGCGGCCGGGCAGAATGGAATTCGCTCCATCACCCAGCATATCGGTGCCGATTTTCGCCGGGTGCGCATCGGCATTGGCCATCCGATGCAGAAAAGCCGGGTCCGGGACTATGTGTTGAGCAATTTTCCCAAAGCCGAGCATGACCGGCTGGTGCAATTGCTGTCGGACATTGCCGATCTGGCGCCGCTGCTGGCGGAGGATCAGGAATCGCGCTTCATGAATGAATTGACCTTGCGGGGACGGAAAGACTGACATGGGATTTCGCTGCGGCATCGTTGGTCTGCCTAATGTCGGCAAATCCACGCTTTTCAATGCCTTGACGGAAACGGCCGCGGCCGAAGCCGCCAATTATCCATTCTGCACCATCGAGCCCAATATCGGCAATGTCGGGGTGCCGGACCCCCGTCTGGCAGAGCTGGCCAGGATCGCCGGATCGCAGAAGATCATCCCCACCCAGCTCAGCTTCGTCGACATTGCCGGTCTGGTGCGCGGCGCGTCCAAAGGCGAGGGACTGGGCAACCAGTTCCTTGGCAATATCCGCGAAGTGGATGCCATTGTGCATGTGCTGCGCTGCTTCGACGATGGCAATATCACCCATGTCGATGGCCGTATCGACCCTGTCGCCGATGCCGAAACGGTGGAAACCGAATTGATGCTGGCCGACCTCGAAAGCCTGGAACGGCGTGTGCCGACGCTGGAGAAAAAGGCCACCGGCGGCGACAAGGATGCGCGCATTGCTGCGGCTGCGCTGGGCAAGGCACTGGCCCTGCTGCGCGACGGCAAGCCGGCACGCCTCGCCGAAGCCGCCGACCCGGAAGAAGCCCGGCATCTGCAACAGGCGCAATTGCTGACGGCGAAGCCCGTGCTCTATGTCTGCAACGTCGATGAGGAATCCGCTGCCGACGGCAATGCCTACAGCGCGGCTGTCGCCCGCATGGCCGAAGCGACCGGCGCCGGCATCGCCATCATTTCCGCCGCGATCGAAGCCGAAATCGCCAATATGCCGCCAGCCGACCGGCCGGAATTCCTGCAGGCCATGGGCTTGCAGGAAGCGGGGCTCGCACGCCTCATCCGTGCCGGCTATGAGCTGCTGCGGCTGATCACCTTCTTTACCGTCGGTCCCAAGGAAGCCCGCGCCTGGACCGTGCGCCAGGGCGCGACCGCGCCGCAGGCTGCCGGTGTGATCCATACCGATTTCGAAAAAGGCTTCATCCGCGCCGAAACCATAGCTTATACCGATTTTCTCGCCCATCATGGCGAAACCGGCGCCCGCGATGCCGGCAAGCTGCGCGCCGAAGGCAAATCCTATGTGGTGCAGGACGGCGACGTCATGCACTTCCTGCACAGCAACTGAGTCGACACCCTCCTAGCCGCCAGCTAGCCGCCAAGCTGCAGCACCCGGGCATCCGCCAGCGGCAGCGGCTGATGGGTGGCAGCGATCACCAGCCCGCCGGCCTGGCGATGCGCGGCAATGGCCTGCAACAGCCTGTGCCGGGAACGGTCGTCGAGCGCATTGGTCGGCTCGTCCAGAAGCCAGAGCCGGGCGCCGCTGGCAATGGTGCGGGCAATGGCGACACGCTGGCGTTGCCCGGAAGACAGGGTACGGCAGCGAAATTCAGTGAGTGGCAGCACCGCCATGGCGTCCGCCGCCGAATCGATGGCGGCGTGTGACACGCCATCCAGTTCCGCCCAGAAACGCAGTTCCGCACCCACTGTCTGATCCGGCTTGAGCGCCAGTTCGGGCGCCAGCAATGCGGTCGTCAACGGATTGTGCAATTCCCCGGCTTCCGGAAGCAACAGCCCGGCCACGAGCCGCAACAGCGAAGATTTGCCAGCACCATTGTGGCCAGTCACCAGCAGCGCCTCACCCGCCTCCAGAGCAAAATCGAGATCGCGAAACAGCCGCCGGCCGCCCCGCCACAGCGTGATGCCACGCGCCTGCACAGCGGGTTTTTCTGTCTGCATCGCGTTCACATCCTTGCCATTGCCGCAGCGCTCGCCTAAGCGCGCACAAGTCGGAGCGTGGCGCAGCCCGGTAGCGCATCACACTGGGGGTGTGGGGGTCGCAGGTTCGAATCCTGTCGCTCCGACCATTTCCACCCACCTTGGCGGCACATCGACGGTCAGCCCTTCTGGCTGTCGCGGTGTTTGCGCGCCAGTTCGGCGTAATGCACGCCCGCTCTGGAATTGCGCTGTATTTCCGCATCCGTCAGCATGCGGGCGAAGCGCGCCGGCCGGCCCAGCCACAGTTCCCCCATGCCAATGCGCTTGCCCGGGCTGAGCAACGCGCCCGCACCCAGCATGCCGCCGGCTTCGATGACGCAGCCATCCATGACGATGGCGCCGAGGCCGACAAAGCTGCGGTCGTGCAGCGTGCAGCCGTGAATCATGGCCAGATGGCCAATCAGCACATCATCGCCGATGGTGGTTGCCGCCGTGCCGCCGGTGACATGCACGACGCTGCCATCCTGAATATTGCTGCGCGCGCCGATGCGGATCGGCATCAGATCACCGCGCACGACGACATTGTACCAGATCGAGCTTTCGGC
>CAZIAA010000134.1:0-4906 GCA_964537365.1 uncultured Sandaracinobacter sp. | reverse complement strand
TACATCGACGTGCGCCTGTCGCGACCGGCGCAACTGAGAAATCCGGTCGTAATTGACTTTGAAACGACGAACCCGGCCAAAGCGCTGGGCTCAGCAAGGATTCGAGCTGGCGAAACTCCGTTCAACCTGCGGATAGATTTTGCGCCACCCGATGCTCCGACTCTGGTTCCCGGGGAAACCCGGCTGTTTCCGCGCGAGTATATTGAAAGCATCGTCGATCTGTCGCCAAAACCTCAGCCATTGCAGCGTCAGGAAGGTGTTGAGATTGTTGACCTGGCTCCCGGTATTGTAGAGCAGGCCGCCCTGCGAGCCGCGATAGTTGAAGACTCCGTTCGAGGCGCTGAAGATGCTGCCATCGTCATTGAAACTGAGGCCCGAATCCGGCGTGACGCTGCCGGGCGCCACACCATAGCCGGCAAACAGCGCGTCAACCGCTGCCTGTGTCGGCGGGTTGGCACCGGGGGCATAGACCCCGGTCGGGATGCGCAGGTCGGTGCCGCCTTCATTTCGGCGGAAGAATTCCCGCGATTGATAGGCGACCGTGCCGCGATGGGCATAGGAACCGGAAATGACGACATTGCCGCGCCCGCCAGCAAAATTGGTGCCAGCGGTCAGGCTGATCTCTCGGGCGGCGCCATCGCCCTGCCCGGTCAGGCTGTTCTGTGCATCGATCTGGATGCCCTGAAAATCCTGTTTGGTGCGGATGTTGACGACGCCGGCAATGGCGTCCGACCCATACACCGCGGACGCGCCGCCCGTGATGACCTCAATCGTTTCGATGAGGGCGGAAGGGATGGTATTGAGATCGACGACCTGCTGGATATTGGACGGCTGCAGCCGCCGCCCATCCAGCAGCACCAGATTGCGGAAGGTGCCGAGGCCGCGCAGATTGGCAGACGCCTGGCCGCTGGTGTTGTAGCCCGTCTGCGTCGAGTTTTCGCCAAGCCCGAACTGCGGCAATTGCGACAGTGACTTGTCGAGGGTGATTTCGCCGGTGTTCCGGATAGCTTCCAGTCCCACCGTCGTGATCGGCGAATCCGACACGAAGTCGCGCCGCACGATACGCGAGCCGGTGACGATTATGGCCTCGTCGTGGTTGTCGTCCGATGCGGAATGCCCTGGTGCTTCCATTTGCGCAAGGGCAGGCGGCGCAGCCGCTACGATTGCGATTGCCGCACTGGCGCTCAAAAAAACGACAGACATACTGCCTTGTGCCTTGCGCACGATAACTACTCCTGAATCCTGGTGAATGATTTTCGGCAATAAATGAGGCCATAGCGACCGCTGCCTGCAATCAGTATAAAGAAAATCTGTCCCTGTTGTCACCCGGGCTTGCTGCTGGCTGCCAACCAATGCCCATAAAACCTCAACGCCTGCCCGATCGTCATGGTATCATGGTAATGGTTGCGATGATGTCGGATCCATCCGGCTGAGACTGTCTCCAAAAAAGCAGCCTCGTACAAGACTGGGGTTTCGCATCAAGCCTTGCCCTCCAGCCTAGCTGCTCCTTGCCAATGGCTAACTGCAAGGTCCGGACACCCACGACGAACAACTCTGCTACCAGCGCCACAAAATCGGGAGCCCGTTCGCCTGTCTCAAGGGCTGGCGGCGCATCCATACCCGCAACGACCGACGCGCACAGATCTTCATATCGGCTATCGCTATAACCCGCTGCTTCCGGGTCAATCAATCAGCCTTGACCCAGCCCAGGCCAATGATCTTCCACCATGATCATGACCATGACCATGGATATGACTATATGAAAGGCTGATTGAAAAATGCCGATGCGGTTCAGTCTGGCGACATGCAGGGAATTGCATCCTGCATCGGAATATTCATACCGCTTTTGCTATGGTATGCGATAAGCAATAGTTAGATTCAAGGTGTCTTATGAATATAAAATTGTTTGTGCTCATGCTCATATGCGGCGGACTGGCCCTGACTGCATGCAACACGGTTCAGGGCTTGGGGCAGGATATCGAATCCGTCGGGCGAGCGGGCGAGCGGGCGATGTAGGAACATCACCGACGGACCGAGGAGCCCGCCCGCCCGACAATGCCCTGGCGCGACAGTTCCGCGTCGCAGCCGGAACTGTCAACCAGCAGACGGCCGCTCTATGCGCGGAAGCGCAATTTCCGGCAGCGGGCTTTCCCTGAAGACCAAGCGCGAGCACTGAACCGCGCAAGAGCAGCAGGGAAAGCCCGCCGGGAGTCTATTTTGTGCGCAGACGCAGCTGCAGCCCGTAAATTCTCGGCATACCTGGCAGGCGGCTGCGCGCATCGGTGCCCGCACTCACCGAAACCTCATAATATTTGTTTGTGAGGTTGCGGACGAAAGCCGTCAGCCGCCATGCGCCATCGGGGTCGCCGATACCACCGCGAAGATCGACAGTTGCATGGCTGCGCATGAAAAAGTCATCGGCGCGCACGATTTCATTATAGAAGGTGGTGTTGGTTTTCGACTGGTAAAGGACAGTGCCGCCAAAGAATCCAGTCAGGCTGTTCGACAGTCGATGTTCATACTGGCCGTCGAAAACACCTGACCATTCCGGAGTGAAGGGAAGAGGTGAGCCTTTGAAGTCGCCGGTGTAGCCGGCCATGTTATAAATGGGACCCCCGCCGAATGTCGAGAAATGGCCACTGACTTTGGTCTTGAGGTAAGTACCGCTGGCAGACAATGTGAGGCCATCGACAGGCCGCGTCAGAATTTCAGCCTCGATCCCGAAGACATATGATTCTGGCACATTGATCATCTTTTCTTCGGTGCCGAAGATTGGATCAAGCACACGTGCGCGAATCTGCTTGTCCTTGTAATCGTAATAGAAGGCAGCGGCATTGAAATTGAGCCGCCGGTCAAAAAGTGGCGCCTTGATACCGGCCTCATAAGCCATGACGCGTTCCTGAACGGCTGGAATATATTGATTGGCAAAGGCCGGCGACATGCTGGTTATCACGCCTGCCTTGTAGCCACGACTGACCGTTGCATAGACGAGCGTTCCACCGTCGAACTTATAGTTGGCGCCAACGCGGAACGACAGATTGTCCTCGTTCAGATCCTGTTCGAAAGGCTGGACGACGGGGCGCAGAAAGCCCGGGTCCGATGCAGGCAGCATATTGTTGAGCTCATAGCAGTCGCCGGGGTTGAGGACGACATGGCCAGCCCGATCGAGGCCGAGCACATCCTGCAGATCGACCTCAGTCGCGCTGCCGAATGTCTTGGCCAGATTCTGACTGGCGCTGGGATCGGTGGCGCAGTTTGCGGAGCGGCGTTTTGTGCTGGTGTAGCGCAGGCCGGCCAGCACGGTGAATTGCGGAGTCAGGGCATATTCGCCATTTGCGAACAGGGCGTAGCTGCGGATGCGCTGGTTCTGGATCGGGGTATGCTCGACAAAGCGGCGACCTGGGAATGTCTCCAGCACAGAGATATCGCGGTCGTGATATTCGTTGATGTCCCCGGTCTTCGCCCAGTCATAATTGCCACCCAGGATCCAGGTCAGTCCGCCGGTCGTGCCGGCCAGACGCAGTTCCTGATTGAAATTGCGCACGGTGCCGATCAGCCTGAACTGAAATCCCTGCGCAAGCGTCCCGTCTCCCTCGTAGGTGCGATCGGTTTTCGCTTTCTGGTAGGAGGTAAGCGAGGTCAGCGTGATGTTATCGGTGATATCGAAGTCGGCGCGAAGCGCGAACTGGTAATAATGGTCATCGGAGCCGATCGGCCATTCCGGGTTCCATTCCGCCTGACGGATACAGCGGTCATTGTTGCCGTCGCAGAGCGCGGTGCCATCGCCATTGGGGCCGCCCAGATAATGCGCGACGGCCTCCGGATCGGTCGGGAAGACATTGGCGCCGGGCGCCCAGGGCACTCCGTTCATACGCGAGTAAAGCACCAGCTTGCGCTGCAGAAAGGCAGAATCAAAGCCGGGGCTGGATGGATCGGTCCAGGCGGCGTAGAGAGCCGGGTCGATCTGTGCATAGGGGTTGCCGGATCCCGGCCCTGCTTCGACATTGCCGGTGTTCAACATGAACTGGGGGGCAAGTGATTGCGACTTGTCGCGGAAGCCATTGATGTTGAGGCTGAAGCGCAGCCGGTCGTCCGGCTCCCAGTCAAGGATGATGCGGCCTTGCAGGAAATCCGTGTCGCCGTTCTTGTCATTCGGGCGACTCGCGCTGTATTGCCAGGCGCCACCCTTGCTGTATCTGCCGGCAAGCCTGCCTTTCAGAGTGTCGGCAAGCGGGCCGCTGACGAATGCTTCCAGATCGGCGCGCCCGAAGCGTTCGTAGCTGACATTACCGCCAGCGGCGAACTCATCGGTCGGCTTGGCGGCAATATAATTGATCGCACCGCCTGTCGCACTTTGCCCGAAAAGGGTGCCTTGCGGTCCCTTCAGGATCTCGACTCGCTCGATGTCGAGGCCGACACCGGCTTGTGTGATTGCAAACGGGCGGGCGATTTCATCGACATAAACGGCGACGGATGGTGTCGCGCCAATGCTGGATTCGAACAGGCCGATCCCGCGCAGAGTATAGACAGGCGTATTATAGCCCGAAACGGTTGCAGTGAAGCCCGGAACCAGCTTGGAAAGATCTTCGGTATTGGTGATCCCGCGATCGAGAAGCGTATCTGCGCTGGCCGCAGCGATAGTCAGGCCAACATCCGCCAAACTCTGTTCCCGCTTCTGCGCCGTGACAATGATGTCGCCACTTACGTCCGAAAGACTCTCTTGCGAAAGTGCAACACCGGAGCTGCTTGCAAGCAGGCTCGCACACATTACGCGGATGATCTGTTTGTGCATCTGAACTCCCCCTCACTCTCAACGATACAGGTATATATTTTCTGCGTCATGTTGTAAGTATTTTTGCCTGGTGCGGCATAATATCACAGCCATGGAGAGAAGAAAGTTATTTTG
>CAZIAA010000133.1:0-4930 GCA_964537365.1 uncultured Sandaracinobacter sp. | reverse complement strand
CGAAAGGCATTGGTCAGATGGTCGTCGCCGCGAATGACATGGGTGACGCCCATGTCATGGTCGTCCACCACCACCGCCAGCATATAGGTCGGCGTGCCATCCGAGCGCAGCAGCACGAAATCATCGAGCTCGGCATTGCTGCGCCGGACCTGACCCTGCACCTCATCATCGATGACCGTTTCACCGTCGAGAGGGGCCTTCAGACGCACCACGAAAGGCTTGTCCGCCGGCCGGTCGCTGCGATCGCGCCAGCGCCCGTCGTAGCGCTGTGGCAGGCCATTGGCCTTTTGTTCGGCGCGCAGTTCGGCCAGTTCCGCGGCGGTTGCATAGCAGCGATAGGCCCGGCCTTCGTCCAGCAGGCGACGGGCAATCGCGGCATGGCGGCCGGCGCGTTCGAACTGGAACAGGGGCGGCAGATCGGATTCCAGTCCCAGCCATGCCATGCCTTCTATGATCTTGTCGATGGCGTCCGCGGTCGAGCGCACCCGGTCGGTGTCCTCGATGCGCAGCAGGAAACTGCCGCCATTGTGGCGGGCAAACAGATAGTTGAACAATGCCGTGCGCACGCCGCCGATGTGCAGATATCCAGTGGGCGACGGCGCGAAACGCGTGACTGGTTTCGGCAGATTCCGATATTCCGGAAGAATCAAATCACTTGCGTCTGGCATCAGGAATTCCGAATGTTCGGGCCTTCTGGGTCGGTCCATGAAAGCAGGGCTGGAAAAACGTCGGGTGGCTAGCACTAACCAGGAGCAAGCGCAAAGCCGACCGGTGCGACAGACGGTTGCAGTCTGGATTGCGGAAAATCTCGAAGCTGAACGCCGGCAGCTGATCCTGTTCGCGCCCGTCGCGCTGGGCTGTGGAATCGCGCTCTGGTTCCTGTTGCCGGAAAATCACCAGAGGCAGGCAGCGCTGTTGCTGGCAGTGGCGCTGGCAGTGGGTGGTCTGGCGCTGCGCGGTGCGCTCTGGGGCGGGACGCTGCGCCGGGTCGTGATCGTCACCGGCGTGCTGGTCGCTTCCGGCCTGCTGCTGAGCGATTTCCGCAGCGCGACTGTGGCGGCCCCCAAACTGCATCACCGCTTGTCGGCGGCGCCGATGACCGGCACGGTGCTGTCAGTCACGCCGGGCGCGGGCGGGGCACGCTGGCGCATGGAATTGTGGCGTGATGCCAATGCGATCGACCCGGCGGTTAAAGTCCGAATCAATCTGAATGCAACGCCGCCGCCAGGGCTGGTGCCGGGCGCGCGCATCCGGGTGCGGGCGACGTTGGGGCCGTTGCCGGGGCCGGCCATCCCGGGCGGCTATGATTCGGCGCGGCGCGGCTGGTTCGAAAGCCTGTCGGCGACTGGCCGCGCCGTCGCACCGCCGGAAATCCTGCGCGCCGGCGGGGACGCCGGCAGCGGCTTTGGCCGCATGCGGCAGGCTTTGGGCGAAACACTTGCGACACGCCTTGGCGGCGATACCGGTGCAGTGGCAGCAGCGCTGGTAATCGGGGAAGGCGGGCGTATTTCCGAGCCATTGCTGGAATCGATGCGGGTGGCCGGGCTGGCGCATATCCTGACTGTATCCGGATTTCACATTTCGATCGTGGTTGGTGGCGCCTTCTGGCTGTTTGCACGCCTGTTTGCTTTATGGCCCTGGCTGGCATTGCGCGTGCCGGTGCGCTGGCTGGCGGCACTGGCCGCTGGTGGCGCCGGCACGGCCTATACCTTATTGTCCGGCGCCGAACTGCCGGCCATTCGCGCCATGATTGCGGCCTGGGTGGTGTTGCTGGCTCTGGTGCTGGGGCGCGACCTGCTGTCGCCAAGGCTGATTGCGCTGGCGGCATTCGTGATATTTCTGCTGCGTCCGGAGGCATTGCTCAATCCCAGCTTTCAGCTGAGCTTTACCGCCGTCATGGCGATTGTCGCACTGGCGCGCTCCCGAGTCGGGCGATTCCTGTTGCCGCGCGCTGATGAAGGCTGGCTGCTGAAACTGCTGCGCGCCATTGCTGGTCTGGCTGCGACCGCGCTGGTGGCGGAACTGGCACTGTCGCCGATTGCGCTGGCGCATTTCGGCCGCGCCGGAGCTTATGGCGTGATTGCCAATATCGCCGCCGTGCCGCTGACCAGCCTGGTTATCATGCCGTTGCTCATTCTCTGGCTTTTTCTGCTGCCGCTGGGGTTGGATGTGCTGGTCGGCTGGGCGCTGCGGCTGGGCATTGATGCGCTTGGCTGGATTGGCGTGACGGTGGCGGCCTGGCCGGGGGCAAGCCTGACCCTGCCGGTGCTGCCGCAGGCGGCCGTGTTTCTGCTGGCGGTGGGCGCCTTGCTGCTGCTGTTGCTGGAAGGGCGGCTGCGGCATCTGGGCTGGCCATTGCTGCTGGCGGGCGGGCTGGTCGCGCTGTGGGCGCCGCGGCCTGATCTGCTGGTTGCCGGCAATGGCCAGCAACTCGCCATCGCTGCTGGCGATACGCTTTATACCCTGCGCGGCCATCGGCAGGGCTATGTCGTGCGCAGCTGGGCGGAAAAATCCGATACCGCACCCACGGCCCGATTTACCGATCTGCCCGGCAGCCGCTGCAATGATCTCGTCTGCGACGTGGCGCTGACCGGCGGGCTGCGGCTGCTGGCATTTCTGCATCCAGTGCCGCCATCGGTGCCGATAGAGCGAATCTGCGCCAGCGCCGATATCGTCACCGCGCCACAGGGCCTGCCGGCCGATTGCCGGCCGCGCTGGCTGCGGCTCGATCCTCCGATTCTGGTGCGGATGGGGGCGGTTGCAATCGACAGCCGCCGGCGGAAAATCACCAGCGTTGGCGCGCGCGCGGGCGATCAGCCCTGGAGTGTGGCGGCCCCTCCCGGAATGCGCCCGCGCCTGCTAGGAGAGCCGGTATGGACAGGCGTTTTGGTGGAATGAATGCAGACGAAGCGGCGGCCCGGCTGGCGCAGCTCGCGGAGCTGATTGCTGCGCATAGCCAGCATTATTATCAAGAGGATGCGCCGCATATTTCAGACGCTGAATATGATGCGCTGGTGGCGGAAAATCAGGCGCTGGAGGTGGAGTTTCCGCAATTGCAGCGGGCGGATTCGCCCAGCCGCCGGGTTGGCGCCGCAGTTGCCAGTGGCTTTCGCCGTATCCGCCACCATCAGGCGATGTTCAGCCTCGATAACAGCTTCAGCGCCGAAGAGGCGCAGGAATTTGCAGCGCGCGCGCGGCGTTTGCTGGGGCTGGATGCCATGGCCGCGCTGGAATTCACCTCCGAAGCCAAGATCGATGGCCTGTCGCTGTCGATCCGCTATGAGAAGGGCGCACTCGTCAGTGCAGCGACCCGTGGCGACGGGCTGGTAGGCGAGGATGTGACCGCCAATGTCCGCACCATTGCCGAAATCCCCGAACGCCTGCCGGATGGCGCGCCCGACACGGTCGAAGTGCGCGGTGAAGTCTATATGGGCTGGCCGGCGTTCGAAGCTCTGAACGCCGCGCAGCAGGCCGCAGGTCTGCGGCTGTTCGCCAATCCGCGCAATGCCGCCGCCGGCTCTTTGCGTCAGCTCGATCCGCAAGTGACGGCCAGCCGGGCGCTGGGCTTTTTCGCCCATGGCTGGGGCGAATTATCGGCATCGCTGGGCACGACCCAATATGATTGCATGCAGCGCATCCGGTCCTTCGGTTTCCCGGTTTCCGACAGCTTGCAGTTGCAGGCCGATATGGATGGGGTGTTGGCGGCATATGCCGCCCTGCAGCAGCGCCGGGCCAGCCTTGGCTATGACATCGATGGACTGGTGTCGAAGGTCAACCGGCTCGACTGGCAGCGCCGGCTGGGCGAATCGGTGCGCGCGCCGCGCTGGGCGCTGGCGCATAAATTCCCGGCCGAACGCGCAGTGACCAGGCTGGCGGAAATTCGGGTGCAGGTTGGCCGCACTGGCGCATTGACGCCGGTGGCGACGCTCAATCCGGTTACGGTCGGTGGCGTGGTGGTGACGCATGCGACGCTACACAATGAAGACGAAATCCAGCGCCGTGATGTGCGCGTCGGCGATATGGTGGAAGTGCAGCGCGCTGGTGACGTCATCCCGCAGATCCTTGGCTGGACAGGCGATTCCGCGGAACATGCGCGCCGCGCGGTATTTGTATTTCCGGACCATTGCCCGGAATGCGACAGCCTCGCGGTGCGCGAGGACGGCGAAGCCGTGCGCCGCTGCACCGGTGGCCTGATCTGTCCGGCCCAGCGTTATGAGCGGCTGCGCCATTTCGTGTCGCGCAAGGCGTTCGATATCGAGGGGCTGGGCGGTCGGACGCTGGAGGAATTTCTGCAACTGGGCTGGATCAATAATCCGGCGGATATCTTTCGCCTGAAAAATCACGCCGGGGAATTGCAGGGGCGCAAGGGCTGGCAGGAAAAATCGGTCGGCAATCTGCTGGAATCGATCGAGGCGCGAAGATCAATTCCCCTGGCCAGATTCATTTTTGCGTTGGGAATCCGGCATGTTGGAGAAGTGTCCTCCAGGGATATCGCAAGTAGCTGCCAAAGCTGGGCCGGGGTGGAGGCGTTGCTCGACAGGCTGGTGGAATATCAACCGCCGCCCGTGCTGGGCGAAACCGCGGAGAAACATGCGAAACGCGTTGCCGCCGGGCGGGCGGAACTGGTGGCGGTGGCCGGTGTCGGACCGGAGATTGCTTCCTCGCTGGCCGATTTCTGGAATGAACAGCATAATGTTGATCTGGTGCGGGATCTGTTGCGGGAGGTTCACCCGGAAGATGCGCCGGCCGTTGCGCGGCAATCGGACATTGCCGGAAAGATTATGGTGTTTACCGGCACACTGCAACACATGACCCGCGATGAAGCCAAAGCGCAGGCGCAGGCGCTGGGTGCGCGGGTGACCGGCAGCGTCAGCCCGAAGACCGATCTTGTCGTGGCCGGGACAGAAGCCGGATCAAAACTTGCCCGCGC
>CAZIAA010000132.1:0-4941 GCA_964537365.1 uncultured Sandaracinobacter sp. | reverse complement strand
CGCCATCGGCCTTTCTGACGGTGCAGGAAGGCTGCGACAAATTCTGTTCTTTCTGTGTCGTTCCTTATACCCGTGGCGCGCAGGTATCGCGGCCGCTACGAGATATTCTGGCCGAAGCGGAAGTGCTGGTGGCGGGCGGTGCCCGGGAAATCACTCTGCTGGGACAGAATGTGAATGCCTGGGCGGATGGCGCCCAGGGGTTTGGCGGGCTTTTGCATGCGGTTGCCGCAATGGACGGGGTGGAACGGCTGCGCTACACTACCAGCCATCCGCGCGATGTGACTGCGGACATGATTGCAGCGCATGCGGAGATTCCGCAGCTGATGCCTTATCTGCATCTGCCGGCACAATCCGGTTCGGACCGGATTTTGCGGACCATGAATCGCCGCTATGACCGGGGCTTCTATCTGGAGCTGGTGCGGAAATTCCGCGCCGCCCGCCCGGACATGGCGCTGACATCGGATTTCATCGTTGGATTTCCAGGGGAAAGCGATGCCGATTTCGAGCAGACCTTGAGCCTGGTCAGGGAAGTTGGCTATGCTCAGGCCTATAGCTTCAAATATTCGCCCCGGCTTGGAACGCCTGCCGCCGAGCGTGCGGACCAGGTTCCGGAAGATGTGAAATCGGAACGGCTGCAACGCTTGCAGGAACTGCTGGGCCAGTCGGCGGTTGCCTTCAATCAGGCTCTGGTGGGCCAGCGCACTTCCATTCTGATCGAGCGCAAGGGCCGGCATGATGGTCAGTGGATCGGCAAGTCGCCGTGGATGCAATCGGTGGTGGTGACGGATTCGGGTTTGTCGCGGGGGGATATGGTGGACGTGGAAATGGTGGCAGCAGCACCGAACAGCATGGAAGGGCGGATTCTGTCGCATGAGGCGCGCCGTTCATGGTGAAACGGCCAGGCACTGCCGACCGTGCAAGGCCGTCGGCGGGCCAGAGACATTCCACGGATGTCCATCTGGAACTGGAGTTTGAAGACCCGGCGTTATTGACCCAGCTTTTTGGCCAGTTCGACCGCAATCTGATTGCGCTGGAGAACCGGTTGGGGGTTTATATTGCAGCGCGCGGCAATCGCGTCATCGTCGAAGGTGACGGCGCCGAGGCCGAACAGGCCCGCGACGCCCTGAACCTGCTTTATGCGCGGCTGCAACAGGGATTGCCGGTCGAACCCGGCGATGTTGCAGCGGCGCTGACTGCGGTTGCGGAACATGCCGCCGGTGGCAGTGCGGAAGGGGCGTCGGCCGACAGCGCCATGACAACCATTCGCACCCGCCGCAAATCCATTGCAGCACGCAATGCCGCACAGGCCAAATACATGCGCGCGCTGGCCCGCGATGACATGATTTTCGCGCTCGGTCCGGCCGGAACCGGCAAGACCTATCTGGCCGTGGCGCAGGCCGTCAGCCAGCTGGTGGCGGGAACCGTCGATCGGCTGGTGCTGTCGCGGCCGGCGGTCGAAGCCGGGGAACGCCTGGGATTCCTGCCCGGCGACATGAAGGAAAAGGTCGATCCCTATCTGCGGCCGCTTTACGATGCGCTCTATGACATGCTGCCGGCGGAACAGGTCGATCGCAAGATTGCATCCGGCGAAATCGAGATCGCGCCGCTGGCGTTCATGCGCGGGCGCACGCTGGCCAATGCCTTTGTGATTCTGGACGAGGGGCAGAACACCACGCCGCAGCAGATGAAGATGTTCCTGACCCGCTTCGGAGAGGGCAGCCGCATGGTCATTTGCGGCGACCCGAAGCAGGTCGACCTGCCGGATCCAGGGCGCAGCGGTCTCATTGATGCTGTCCGTCGCCTGCAGGGCATTGCCGGATTGTCGGTGCAATATTTTACCGCGGCGGATGTGGTGCGGCACCCGATTGTGACAGAGATCGTGCGTGCCTATGAGGGGCCGGATGCTTGAGGTTGACTGTGAGATAGTCGCCGGCGCCTGGAGCAATGCCGTTGACTGGCAGGCGCTGGCGCGGCGTTCGGTGGCAGCGGCGCTCGCAGGGGCCGGCTATCGGAACGTGCTGCAAAATGCTGCACCACCGGTGGAAGTGGCGGTCCGGCTTTCGGATGACGGCGAAGTCCGGCAGCTGAATGGCCAGTATCGCGCCAAGGACCAGCCGACCAATATCCTGTCATTTCCGATGCTGGAGGCGGACGGCATCAATCAGGCATTACAACAACGGGATTGCGATCTGCTGCTGGGCGATCTCGTGCTTGCAGTGGAAACGGCCAGGCGCGAAGCCGGCGCTAAGGGAATCTCGCTGGAGGACCATGTGACACATCTGATCGTGCATGGCGTGCTGCACCTGTTGGGCCACGACCATCAGGATGATTCAGCGGCAGACGCCATGGAAGCGCTGGAAACGCGGATTCTGGCCGGGCTTGGAATCGCCGATCCCTATTCGGATTCCCATTCTGCCCGGACTGCAATTGGCATGTTATCCGGCCATGGATGACCCGCCACCCCGACCTGCGGAAGGACAGAGTTTCTGGCATGTGCTGCGCGAAATCCTGCATCTGAAGGGACCGAGCACCTTGCGCGCTTCCATTGAGGAAGCGATTGAGGAACATGCCGAAGACGGCGTGACTCCCGGCGATCTGGACCCCGACGAACGCACCATGCTGCGCAACATGCTGAAGCTCGGGAGCCAGAGGGCCGGCGATATTGCCGTCCCCCGTTCCGATATCCTGGCGGTTTCGGATGATCTGGAATTCCCCGATCTCATTCAGGCATTCCGCGCCGCCGAGCACAGTCGCATTCCAGTCTATCACAAGTCTCTCGATGATGTGATCGGCATGCTGCATGTGAAGGATGTCTATGGCGTCATTGCCGACCGCTTCCAGCAGGGCGCCGCCCTGCAGGGCTCCTTGCCGGCGGTGCAGGATCTGTTGCGGCTGGTGCTGTTCGTGCCGCCGTCCATGCCGCTGGTGGAATTGTTGACGCGGATGCGGCGCAAACGAACGCATATGGCCATATTGGTCGATGAATATGGTGGCACCGATGGCCTGATCACGATTGAGGATGTGGTCGAGGAAATCGTCGGTGAAATCGAGGATGAGCATGACGAAGTGGAACCCGTGCTTATTGTGCATCGCGCCGATGGTTCCGTCGAGGCCGATGCCAGAGTGCCACTGGCCGAGCTCGAGCAGGAGCTGAAAGTCAGCTTTGTCGATCATGAACTGAGCGGCGATGTCGAGACTCTGGGCGGGCTGGCCGTGTTGATGGCTGAACGAATTCCGGCGGCCGGGGAATATTTCCAGCATCGCAATGGCTGGAAGGTGGAAGTCGTGGCGAGTGACGGGCGTCGGGTTCAGAAACTGCGGCTGTACCGGCCGGAAGCCCTGCCGGACGATGGCGCGGTTCCGGGCTGAAGGCATGGCTTTCCAAGCCGTGGCGAATTCGATAACAATGGCCGCATGATTTCGACACTCGCAGAGCTTGAAGATGAATGGGATGCCGCCTTCGACTGGGAGGAGCGTTACGGTATCCTGATCGATCTTGGCCGGCATCTGGCGCCGATGGACGAAGCACTGAAGACCAGCGCCACCCATGTGCCGGGCTGTTCGGCAAATGTCTGGGTGTATCCGCTGGAAGACCATGGCGTGTTGCAGTTCCAGGCCGATAGTGACGCTGCGATTACCAAGGGTATTGTCGCGCTGATCGTGCTGATGGCCGCTGGCAAACCGCCGGACGAGGTTCTGCAAACCGATTTTGAAGGCGCGATTGACCATCTGGGGCTACGCCAGCATTTGTCGTCCAATCGCACGCAGGGTGTTCCCAATATGATTGCACGCGTGCGCGAAGCCGCATCACGGCTGGCGGCCTGAAAACCATGGACGAAGACACACGCATCACCATTTCGCAGTTGCGGGAACGGGCAGGGCAGTTCATGGCCAGGGTGCCGCACATCCACCGGCTTGGAATCGCCTTTGTCGACTGCGGGGAAGACTGGGTTGAATTGATGATGCCCTATTCCACAGAACTGGTCGCCTATCCCGAAACCGGCGTGATTGCGTCGGGTGCGATTTTTTCGCTGATGGATTCTGCCGCCGGGTTTTCGGTTCTGGTCGCGCGCGGCCGGCGGGAAGACCATGCGACGCTGGATTTGCGCTGTGACTATCTGCGCCCGGCCGAACCGGGCAAGACAGTCATAGGCCGTGCCAATTGTTACCGCATGACCCGGCGGGTGGCCTTCGTCCGCGGTATTGCCCATGACGGCGATCCGGATAATCCGATTGCGAATGTGGCCGGGACATTCATGTTCACGGGGGCCGGGGCATGACGCAGGTGCAACTGCCGCCTTATGCCCGCATGCTCGGACTGCGTATCGACGATAATGTCGTGACCATGCCCTATGATGTGCATCTGATCGGGGCGCCGGGCCGGCTGCATGGCGGCACGGTTGCCGGGTTGATGGAAATTGCGGCCAATTACGCCGTACGCGCGGCCCTCGGTGATGACAGCGCATCGATCAAGCCGATCAATGTGTCGGTGGATTATCTGCGTGCCGGCAAACCCGTGGATTCCCATGCACAGGCAATCATTGCCCGGCTGGGGCGGCGCATTGCCAATGTTCGGGTGGAAGCCTGGCAGGAAGATCGCCAGCGGCTGATTGCCGAAGCGCGGCTGAATATTCTGATCGTTCGCGCCTAGGCGACTGTCGGGAGGACATTGGCTCGGAAAGGGACCGTCCGTCAGCGCAGGAATTTTTCAATTGCTGCAAGCGCCTGTGCGAAGGCCGCTGTGCCGGGCGCGATGGCTTCGAAATGGCCTGAAACCGGTGCGACCTGCAGATCCGCTGTATCGCCGGCCCGGCGCGCGGCGGTTGCGTAATCCAGACCGACAGCCGGAAATGCGATTCCGTCATAGATGCCGTGCAGCACCACACTCGGCACGCGTGTCGGCAGCAGACGATCGGGGCTGATTTCGGCGAAATGGTCTTC
>CAZIAA010000131.1:0-4966 GCA_964537365.1 uncultured Sandaracinobacter sp. | reverse complement strand
CGAAATCCGTCAGCAAGGCATCGCGCGCGGGATCGACGGCAATGCGTGGCGGCGGGGCAGATGATTCCGTTTCATCCGTCGCCAGTCCACCGGGCAATTGCAATGTTGCATCGCCGCTCAGAAAATCCATGTTCATCCCCTTGGCACCCCATCCGTCTGGCCCGGCCCATCCCGCCCCGGCAGACTTGCAACCGACCTCCAAAGCACGCCCCCCCCGATGCTGCCCGCTGCTTTCGAAGGCGCGGCAGAATCATGCAGAAGACACTAGGTATAGTGGCCGATGCAGATAAAAACACAAGGTCTTGACAGAAGGAATTTGTTGATAACCACCGTTGCGGATGCAATTGCACCATCCGGCACGCCCGCGCCGACGGCATTTCAGCGCCCGGACGGCAGCTCCCGCCTAGGGATAAATGACGATTCGGTCATGATCGCCGGAATAGCGCTCGGTCTTCGCCAGCAGCCTGTCCATATGTGTATTAAAGGAAATATTGCCCCGGCGTGCTGCTACGATCACCACCATATCACGATTGTTCAGATCCCTCGGCATGTTAATGAGGGCGGCATAATATCCGTATGTCCGATACTCCACGCTGGCGCTCAGATCATTGCTCTTGAGAAAGCGTTCCACGGCCAGCCGCGTCCTGTCGCTGCAGCTCATCCGAATGGGCGCGGTCAGTTCCGTCGACAGTTTTGCCAGCTTCGCCAGCCAGATGGGGAAGCCCTCCTCATATTCGGCATGGTCCGGAACGATGACGAACAGTCCCTTGTGGGTCGCGATCGGAATCGTGAAGTTGCAGACAAACAAAGTCCGGACTGTCTGATGCAGCATGCTGCCCATGCGTTCGCCAGTCAGCCGGTCCAGAATCCCTTCCCGCTTCGGCCAGCCCAGGATGATCACATCCGCTGCATTTTCCCGGGCAGCGCGGGCGATGCCGCTGGGCGTATTGTAATCAATGGTCGCCATCACCCGGACTTTGGTTTCCGTCGCCGTCGTCTCTGACAGGAAATTCTGCATCCGCTGCTTCACGGCCGCGACATTGCGTTCCGCCGTGTCGGTATTGGGGACCACATTCAGCAGGCGCAGCGGATGGGTGGATTTGCGTTCCTTGATGAGGACTGCGAAATGCAGCAGCGGCTCGATCTGGTGCATGTGCGACACTGCCACCAGAATCTGTTCCATGCCAAGCTCGGACAGGAGTTTCGGATCCTCGGTATCGTGCGTCGATTCGACAACGCGGCGTGCTGCATGCTCGGTCACATAGGACGCCAGCAGGCAGCTGACGAGGATGATCAGGATGATCGCGTTCAAGGCGGATTCGCCAACGATCCCTGCATTATAGCCAACCATGATGACCGCCAGCGTGGCAGCGGCATGGGCCGAGCTCAGGCCGAAGATCAGATTGCGCTGATCGGCGGAAAAGCGAAAGATCTTCTGCACGAGATAGGCCGCCAGATATTTGCCGACGATGGCAACGATCACCATGACGCCGGCAATGGCAAGCGCGCGAAAGCCGCTGAACAGAACTTCGACATTCACGATCATGCCGACACTGACGAGGAAAAACGGAATGAACAGGGCGTTGCCCATGAAGCCGATGCGGTTCATCAGCGCCGAGGAATGCGGAATCAGCGGATTGAGCGCGAGGCCGGCGGCAAAAGCGCCGATGATCGGCTCAAGCCCGGCCACCTGGGCCAGAAAGCCGGACAGGAAGACAACCGTCAGGACAAAGATATAGTGCGAGTGTTTTTCATTCTCGAGCTTCTGGAAGAACCATGTGGCAACGCGCGGCACGACGAACCACATGAACACCGAAAATATGGCCAGCGATACTGCCAGCCGGATCCAGAACGCCGGCGTCAGCCCGCCCTCGCTGGCGCCGAGGATAATCGCCAGCATGAGCAGCACGCCGGTATCGGCAAGGATCGTGCCGCCGACCGTCATTGCAACGGCGCTATCCTTGGTCGCGCCCAGACGGCTGACGATCGGATAGGATACCAGCGTGTGGGTGGCAAAGATGCTGGCAATCAGCAGGCTGCCATAGATATCGAAATCCAGAAAATAATAGCAGATCGGGAAACCGATGCCGAGCGGGACCAGAAAGGTGAGCGCGCCGAATATCAGGCTCTTGTGGCGGTTGGCCTTGAATTCATGCAGATCGAGTTCGAGCCCGGCGATGAACATGATATACAAAAGGCCGACCGTCGACAGGACTTCGACGAAGGAATTGCGCGCCAGCAGATTGAGACCCGACGGCCCGATCAGGATTCCGAACAGGATGAGCCCGATGATATCGGGCATTTTCAGCCGCCGCAGGATCAGCGTGGAAAACAGGATCACCAGCAGGATCAGCAGGAACTGCAGCACGGAATCCTGCAGCGGAAGCTGAAACAGCCGCGCAAGTTCGGCCATGAAAGATTGCATCGGTTCTCCAGCCAGGCTGTTCCGCGTCCACCGCTGCCGCCGCGCCGCAGACGGGCAGACAGCGGATCCCTGCGAGTCCGGCCCGACTGGCGGCCGAATGCACCTATCTGCATCCAGCGGCGGGGGCCACCCCTTATCTGCTCTTTCGAGCGAGAGAGGCCCCGCGCCGTCAGAGCAGGGGCGGGCTGTTGCCGCGGGCGGACGTCGAAAAAGCTAGCGGTTCAGATGCGCCGCCAGTGCTGCGAAGGCCGGAAGCGTGATTGGGTGAATATCCCGGTTGCTGGCCACTGGATTGCTGGCAAAACGCGCAATCACCATTTCGGCGGCGGGATCGATGTAGATGATCTGGCCGAACACGCCCTGCGCCATGGTCTGGCCTTTGCCGCTGTGCCACCAGAAACTGGAATAGCTGCCGCCTTCGAGGCCGCGGTATTTCGTTGCTTCAAAGGCCTTGGTGTCGCCTTTGGCCAGAATGGCGCGGGCAACGGATTCGGGCAGGATGCGCTTGCCGTTCCACATGCCGCCCTGGCGGATCATTTCCCCGAAACGCGCCATATCGCGCAGATTGGCATTCAGCCCGCCACCGCCAAAAGCAGTGCCGATGCGGTCGACAATGATCGTCGCTTCCTGATCCATGCCCATCGGCTTCCAGATGCGCGCGGCCAGCTGCACCGCCAGCGGCGCGCCGCCGACCCGCTCGATCACCCATTGCGCGACATTGGTGTTGGGCGTGCGATAGACGAAATCGCCGCCATGCCTGCCGTTCTTTTCAATGCTCTGCACAAAGGCGTAATTGTCCATCGGGCCGTCGTAATCCGCCGGCGCCGGCGCCAGCCCGCCGGCAATGGTCATGCGCGCCACATCGGTGAGGCCGGTGCCGGTGTATTCCTCATCGAACTCGATCGCCGTGCGCATATCGAGGACCTGCTGCACCGTCGCATCGCCAAAACCGGAATCGGTCAGTTCCGGCACATAGCTGGCGACAGTCTTGTTGACATCGAGCTTGCCTTCATCTGCCAGCAACAGCGCCAGCGTGCCGACGAAACTTTTGGTGACCGACATGGCGATGTGGCGGCCATCCGGCTGCAACGCGCCGGCATAGCGTTCGTAAACCACCTTGCCCTTGTGCAGGACAATGATTCCATCGGCATAATAAGCGTCGAAGGCTTCCCCCCAGGTCAGTTTCTGGCCATCGAGGGTCTGGAACGGAACCGCGTCCAGATCATCGCGCAAGGCGACTTCCAGCCGCGACGCCGGCCCTTCCCGCCGCACCGTGGCGGTCGGCATCAGCGCCTGTTCATTGGAAAAAGCCCAGCGGGTCTGCGGGAACTGAAAAGCGCTGCCATCGTCCCAGCGCACCTGCTTGTCGATCGGCGGCGGGCTGCCCTGCATCCAGCCCATGCGCAGCGGATCCGATTGTTCCGCACTGAGCGGCGCCGGAGCCGGTTTCGCGGCTTGCGGCTGTTGCGCCTGAGCGGCGGATACCGCGCCCAGGGCTGCCGCCAGCAGAAGTGCAGTGGTGAAACGGAATTGCATCATTTCGCTCCCTGTTGTGTCCCGATTCGATAACCGGCGGACCGGGCGTTTTCAATCACCATGCGCCCGACATCAGCCTCTCGGGTGGGCACTGCTGTAGACATCGAGCAGATGCGCGGTATCGACTGCGGTGTAGATCTGCGTGCTGGACAGGCTCTGATGGCCGAGCAATTCCTGAATGCTGCGCAGATCGGCGCCGCGCGCCAGCAGATGGCTGGCAAAGCTGTGCCTGAGCGCATGCGGCGTGGCACTGTCGGGCAGGCCCAGCGCCACCCGCGCCTGACGCATTGCAGAGCGCAGCACTGCCGGCTGCAGCCGGCCACCGCGCACGCCGCGAAACAGCGGCGCCGTTGCCGACGCCGCATAGGGTGACAATTCCACATAGCGCATGATGGCGTCGCGCACCGGCTGCAACAGCACGATCATGCGCTGGCGCCGGCCCTTGCCGGTGATGCGCAATGTTTCCGACAGCGGCAACACATCGCCATCGAGCGCCAGCGCTTCGCCGATGCGCAGGCCGGCGCCATAAAGCAGCAGCAATATGGCGATATCGCGCGCCTCGACCCAGGGCTCGTCACGAACGGCGCCCGTTGATTCCGCCAGCGCCCGCACATCGGCGGGCGGCAATGGCCTTGGCACCCCTTTGCGGGTTTTCGGCAGCTCAATGGCGTCGATTCCGCCCAGCTGCACGCCATGCCGCGCTTGTGCGAATTGCGCGAATGTCCTGAGCGCCGCCATTTCCCGCGCCGCCGAGGCATTGCTGATCTGGTCTTCCCCCCGCCGCGCCGCCAGAAAGCCACGCCAATCGGCCGCCGTCAGCCCGGCCAGCAAGGCGATATCGGCCGGCCCGCCACAAGCTGTGTTCAGATGTGCGAAAAACCGCCCGAGCGTTGCCGTATAGGCGCGCAGGGTATGCGGCGTCAGCCGCCGCTCATGGGCAACGCTGCGCAGCCAGTCTGCCGCCAGCACATCGACCGTCAGCGCGGGCATGACCATGGCCGGCGC
>CAZIAA010000130.1:0-4977 GCA_964537365.1 uncultured Sandaracinobacter sp. | reverse complement strand
GCGGAATGCAGCGCCCCGACGATGTTGGCGGCATAAGCCTCGGATGTGAGCATGGTATAGCGCGCCTGCAATTCCGGCAGGGTTTCGGTCTGGAAAATGGCGCCGACCAGAGGCGCCAGCGCCGGTGCGCCACCAGCGGACTGGACGCGATTGACATACTCGCCAAATGCGCTCTGGTTCCGGTTGAGACCATCCGGCGCAAAATCGATATCATAGCCGAGGACGACATCCTGCATGTCCGGGTACAGCGGCTGGTAATTCGCCACGGCCGACCCCGGCGCCACCAGTGCCACCACCAGCAAAGATATAGCCGGTTCCGGCGCCATCGCCCGTGCCCGCCCGGCTTTGCGCAATCAGGCCATAGGCATTTATTCCGACGTCGCGATTCCAACCGAACTGGTTACTGAAACCGTGCCGCCGGCACCGGCGGCGCCGCCCTGATAGGCGTCGATATTGCCATAGGCATTGTCGCCTGAATCGCCATTGCCACCCCGTTCGATTGCGGGAACGACATTGACATTGCCCGGCGGCACCGGAATGACGACCGGCCCGCCCGGATCGCCGGGCTGCGGCGCATCTTCGGGCGGAGGCCCGCCGCCCATCTCGGCTGAGACATCCTGGACCGTGCTGACATAGCGAATCGTCGGTGTCTCTGCGCCGTCACTGAAGGTGACTTCCTCGACCAGCCCCGAATCCGCATTCACTGTGAGCGCGACGACGGTATAGGTAACGCCATCCTCGACATAGCTGTCACCAAGAGCGGGCGGGTCTATGATGATGACATTGTCATGGTCCGTCAGAACCTTGCCGCCGCCCAGATCCTGAACGACGGTTTCTTCCTGATTGGAGACGGGATTGACGACGGTGTCGCCGGGTGCAGCCGCAATCGCGGCCGGCCCGAGCAGCAGGGACAGGGCAATCGCGACGGTCGCGGCCTTGCCCAGAAGCTGGTGATGTCGCCTGTGTCTGCCATTTGCAGCCTTGCCCATGCTTGCCATGTCAGACACCCCCCTTTCGTCATCGACTACGCCTGATCCGCAGTCCGTACACACTCCATTTCTGATGATATTCGGAAGCACCACTCCAAATGCCGGTCGAATAGCCAGCTATTTTATTGCTCCGACGCCGCATGTCCACAAAATAATGCAACAATCGTGGAATTACCGGATCATTTCATGAGATCACAAGGTCAACCGGATGTCTGGAAAAGCTGCTGACAATCCGCCCGCATGATTGCGATTATTGTCGCCACGGATGTCCATGCGGTCCGTTTTTCAATACCGCCCACCGCCGCAAGAATCGAGACCTGCAGATCCCCGCTCTTGTCTAGACGCCGCGCTGGTTGGAATAGGCCAGCACATGCAGTTGCGGCAGGAAACGCCATTCGCGGATGCGCGGATCGTGCAGCAGTGATTGCCACAGCGTGCGGTAATCCTGCAGCAATTGCTGCACATGCTGGTCTGGTGGCAGGGCCGGTGCGTCGTCTTCCGGGGCGGGCAGGTAGCGGTTGCCAAGGCTGAAAAAGCAGCGGCCGGATTCGATCTCGGGGAAAATTTTACGGGCGATGGCGGCGGCGTGCAGCGCGAATTCCACATCCGCCTGGCTGAACAGCACGACTTTCAGGAACATTTTCGGCAGTGGCGCGCCTGGAAATGCTGCTTGCGCCAGATTGGCGCAAAAGGCTTCGAAGGCATCGGCATCGAAATTCTCGCCCATGCCGGGCCCCTTGGGCGATGCCACCACGACATCGCACAGCCGCAACCATAAGGGCGCCAGCGAGCCTTGCGTTTCAACCGCCAGCGCAAAGCCGGCGGCGCGCAATTTCGCACACAGCCCCTGCAAGTCCCAGATCGCCGGATTGCCACCCGAGAGAGTGACCCAGACCGTGCCGGTGCCTTCTGCCAGATCCTGCAGTCGCGCGAGGATCTCATCTTCGCGCAATTTTTGCGAATTTTGGGCAATCAGTTCCGGCAGCACCGAATGCAGGGAATCGCACATGCGGCAGCGAAAATCGCAGCCGGCAAAGCGCACGAACATGGTCTTGCAGCCCGCCAGCGGGCCTTCGCCCTGAAAGGTCGGACCGAAGATTTCCGACACGGCAAAGCGCCTGCCGCCGGTTTCCACTGCATCGCGCGCGCGCGCCATGACCGTTTCAGCCAAGCCTTCCATAGGATGCGCCATTGCCGTCATGCTCGCGCACTTCCACCTGGCGCAGCCGCACCCGTTCGGGGGCATAGCCATTTTCCGGCAGCCATTGCTGCAGGTAATCGAACACCATGCGGGCAAAGGCTTCGCAGCTGCTGGCCGGAACTTCGCGCAGCTGGATGAGCCCCTGTTCGTGCAGCTGGCGGAACAGCGCCAGTTGCGGATCATCCTGTGCCACCAGGGTGCGGTGGTCGAACATCTCTTCCAGCCAGCCGCGGAAAGATTTCAACGCGCCGAAATCCACCACCCAATGGCGATCATCCAGCCCCTCCACGGTTTCGAATTCGACCCGGAATTGCAGCGCATAGCCATGCAGGAAACGGCAATGCGATTGCGCCCGCCACTGCCGGAAACAACAGGACAGGCCAATGCTGTGGGTATAGGTCTTGGATACGCGATAGCCGAATCCGGCTTGCGGGCGGTTCAGCTGCGGATCGTCGGCGCCAGCCGCGGACATGATCATTCTCCGAATTGCAGATGCGCGAATTGCCAGCGGATAGGCCTGAAAGCAGCCGCCAGCCGCCAGCCGCCCGGCACAAAAGCGCGAGGCCATCGCTGCAAGGCCTATAACCGCAGCCGGCCGCCACAGCCAGACAGCGGCGCGCTTTGCCACCGCCGCCAGACGCAAATTCAGCCCGGCAAGCTCAGATGGCGGCTTCGACCCAGCTCTTCAATGTCGATTTCGGTGCCGCGCCCAGCTTTTGCGCCACCACTTCGCCATCCTTGATTACCAGCAGCATCGGAATCGAGCGCACGTTGAATTTCGTCGCCAGTTCCGGTTCTTCGTCGACATTCACCTTGGCGACTTTCAGCTTGCCGGAAAGTTCGCCGGCAATTTCCTCCAGCGCCGGCCCGATCGAGCGACAAGGCCCGCACCATTCCGCCCAGAAATCCACCAGCACCGGCGTATCGCTTGCCAGCACATCATTCGCAAAGGACTTGTCCGTCACCTTGACCGTCGCCATCACTGAAATTCCTTCATTGTCATTCCCGAACCGAAATAGCATTCCATCGCCATCATTCAAGCGGCAACAGTCCGGCGAGGTCCGCTGGCGCCAGCAACAGCAAGGCCGGCGCGGCGGTATACAGCAAGGCAGCCTCCACCTGATGGCCGGGAAATGCGCGCTGCAATACCTCGACATAGGCCGCCATCTGCCGCCGGTGCGGCACGGGTGCCTCGGCGGCGCGTTCGGGCACCTGCAGCCCGGTCTTGAAATCCACCAGCAGGACACGGCCGTCCTGCACCAGCATGCGGTCGACGATGCCGACGATCGCCTGCGCACCCACCAGCCCGGCCACCGGCGCTTCGGCCAGCGCATCCGGCCCGAACAGCGCGGCATGCCGCGGATCCCGCATCACCCGCAGCACTTCGCGCAGAATGTCCGGCGCCTGCGCACCGGCGCCCTGCGCCCGCAGCCAGGCCAGTCCCTGCGCTTCGCGTTCGGCCGGCGCCACCACCGGCAGGCGTTCGAACAAGCGGTGAATCCAGCGCCCACGCAATGCCGCCGCGCGCCGCGCGGCCACGGCCGGGCCTTCGGGCGGATCTTCCGGTGCGGCCGATGGTGTCAGCGGCCGGGTCGGATATTCCGGCGGCGGCGCCAGCGTGGTGACGATTCCATGCACATCATGGCGGGCGGCTTGCGGTTCGATGGTGGAATTATCAGCCGGCGGCGCGGTCCAGTCCCCCGCCCGCAGCCGCAACATCTCGCCACCCCAGAGGTCGCTGCCGATCCGCTCCACCCCGTCCAGCGCCTGCAGCACCGGCTGCAGCCGCGCATGCCAGCTGCGCTTCGAATCATCCGCCTGTTCGGCCGCTGGTTTCGCTGCGGCATTGCCGTTCTTCCTGCTGCCGGGCGTTGCGCCGCCAATGAACAAATGGTCCGCCGCCCGCGTGAGGCCGACATAGAGCAGCCGCAGATCCTCTTCGGCCGCGCGGGCATCGTCTTCGGCGCGCAATGCCGCGATCAGGGCCGGCAGCCCCTGCTTTTTCGGCGGATGAAACAGCGGCAACTGGCCGACGCCCGGCAGATCGACGATGACATGATCCGTTGCCGGCGGCCGGCGCTCGGTGGCGGCATCCGCCAGCACCACCACCGGCGATTCCAGCCCCTTGGCGCCATGGATGGTCATCAGCCGCACCTGATCCGATTCGGCATCGGCGTCGCGCTTCACATCCGAGCCTTCGGCTTCGATCCAGGCCAGAAACCCGGCCAGTGCCGGCGGGTTGTGCTGTTCGAAATTCAGCGCCTGCTGCAACAGTTCGTCCATGGGGTCATTGGCCTGCGCCCCCAGCCGCGCCACCAGCAGGCGGCGGCCATCCAATGGCCCCGACAAAATACTGTCGAGAAATTCATAAGGACCGACCCGGTCCGCCAGATTGAGCACCCGCAAAAGCCATGCCCGCGCGGCCATCGCGGCATCATTGTCGCGCGCCTGTCCAAGCCTCGCCCACAGCCCCGGCCGGCCGTCACCCACCCGGCGCAGATCCTCATGCGACCAGCCGAACAGCGGCGACACCAGCAGGCAGGCAAGATTGAGATCATCTTCCGGCTGCACGGCGAAGCGCACCAGCGCCAGCAGATCGAGCACCGCCAGCGGCTCGGCCAGCAACAGCCGGTCGACCCCCGCCACGCGCACGCCCCGTTCATGCAATTCGCGCACCAGCGCCGCCATCAGCCAGCCGCGCTTGCGCAACCGGATCTGGATATCGCCGGGCCGCGCCCAGCGCCCGCGCGCCGGCAGCCCTACGCGCTCCGGACCAAGCCGCCGCCC
>CAZIAA010000129.1:0-5005 GCA_964537365.1 uncultured Sandaracinobacter sp. | reverse complement strand
ACGATGATGATTCCTTCATTGGCATCGAAGCCGTCCATTTCGACCAGCAGCTGGTTCAAGGTCTGTTCGCGTTCGTCATTGCCGCCGCCCAGACCAGCGCCACGATGCCGGCCGACAGCGTCGATTTCGTCGATGAAGATGATGCAGGGGGCGCTTTTCTTGGCCTGTTCGAACATGTCGCGGACGCGGGATGCGCCGACGCCGACGAACATTTCAACAAAATCCGAGCCGGAAATGGTGAAGAACGGCACTTCCGCTTCGCCGGCGATGGCGCGCGCCAGCAGGGTCTTGCCGGTTCCGGGCGGGCCGACCAGCAATGCGCCTTTCGGGATCTTGCCGCCCAGACGGCGGAACTTCGACGGATCCTTCAGGAAATCGACGACTTCCTGCAATTCCTCGCGCGCTTCGTCGATGCCGGCGACGTCATCGAACGTCACCCGGCCGTGCTTTTCCGTCAGCATCTTGGCCCGGCTCTTGCCAAAGCCCATGGCGCCGCGGCCCTGGCCGTTCTGCATCTGGCGCATGAAGAAGATCCAGATTCCGATCATGATCAGGAACGGCAAGGCGCCAACGAAAATCTGCTGCAACAGGCCCGGGCGTTCTTCGGGCACGGCGTCAAAACGCACATTGTTCGTCCGCAGCCGTTCGATCAACTGCACGTCGCCCGGATTATAGGTGTGGAATTTCTGCTCGCTGGACAATTGCCCGGCAATGCTGCGGCCGGAAATGGCCACTTCCTTGACTTCGCCCTTGTCGATCTTGTTGAGAAAATCGGAATAGGCGATTTCGGTGCCACTGGCGCTTTGTGCCGACGGCCCCTGAAACAATTGCACCAGCATGACGAGGGCCAGCAATATGGCAGCCCACATCAGGATGTTGCGCACCATGGGTGACGGCGGTTTGCGATTATCGTCGGACATTCGGACCCTTTCGTATGCGTCCAATGTAGGGACGCATATGCCTTACTGCAATTGCGCAGAATCTTTATCGCAGATTCATCCGGATTGCGCTGTGGCCGGTGGATTCGGGCCCGGCTGGGACAGCGTTGCGGCCTGGCGTTCCTGGGCGTGCAGCGCTTCGTACAGCAGCAGCGTGCCGGCCATGGCGACATTCAGGCTGTCGGCACGGCCGCGCATCGGCATGATGACGAGATCGTCACAGGCATCACGCAGCGCCGCCGGCAGACCATGCGCTTCATTGCCGACCATCAGCAGCACGGGGGCGGTATAATCGGCAGCGCGATAGTCACCGGCGCGCGGATCGAGCGCTGCCCCCAGCAGGCGGATGCCGCGCGTCTGTTTCCACTGCACAAAGGCCGCGCTCGATGCCATGACGCAGGGCACGGTAAAGCAGGCGCCCATGGAGGCGCGTACGGCTTCGACGCTGGTCGGGTCGGCGCAGGCGTCGAGCAGAATCAGCGCCGAGGCCGCGGTGGCATCGCAGGCACGCAGCAATGTGCCGAGATTGCCCGGATCGCGCAATTGTTCGGCCACCAGCATGCGCGCGCCCGGCTGCAGCCGTTCGAGGCTGCGGGTCCTTGGCGCATAGGCCGCGACGACCAGCTGCGGATTGGCCTTGCCAGTGATCTTGGCCAACAGTGCCGGAGTCGTTTCGATCACCCGGCCGGGCTTGCCGCCGCTGCCATCCAGCGTGGCGTGCAGCAGGCGGCGAATCAGCGGCTGGTCGCTGCGACCTTCGGCAAACAGCAGGATTTCCGGCACCCAGCCTGAATCCAGCGCTTCGGTGCAGATGCGCAGGCCCTCGGCCAGAAACAGCCCTTCGCGCTGGCGGTATTTTTTCTCGTGCAGGGAACGCAGCCGTTTCAGAGTCGTATTGGACGCCGCCGTGACAAGTTCGATCATGCCGCTCCGTCCTGCAGCGGGGTGGCATTATAGCAATGCCAGAGGAACAGTGCCGCAGCACTGCGATTGGGTTGCCAGCGCGCGGACAGTTGCCGCAAAGGCTTTTCGCTCAGCCGGGTGCCGTCCGCGAACAGCCGCCCGGCCTGCACTTTCAAGGCCAGATCCCCGGCCGGGAAAATGTCGGGCCGGCCTTCGGCAAACAGCAGATAGATTTCCGCCGACCAGCGCCCGAGGCCGCGCACCGCGCTGATCAGCTGGATTGCGTCCTCGTCACTGGCGGGCAGCTGGTCGAGCGGCAGGCTGCCATCGACGATATGGCCTGCCAGACTTTTCACATATTCGACCTTCATGCGCGACAGTCCGGCGCGGCGCAGGCTGTCGGCGTCGATCGCCAGCATCCGCATCGGATCGTCGAGCTCGCCGATTGTTATCCGCAGCCGGTTCCAGATGCTGGCCGCAGCCGCGGTCGACACCTGCTGCGAGACAATGGCCTGCAGTAATGTGGCATAGCCACGCGGCCGGACGCGAGGGGCGGGCAGGCCATGGCGGGCAAGTGCTGCAGCGATCTGCGCGTCGGTGGTGGCAAGCGCCATCATGCCATCGCGGATCTGGCTGGCGTCCAGTCCCACAATTTTTCCCTTCATGCCGGTTTGCAGATGCAGGCTGAGTCGCTAATAGACCGAACGCCAATAGACCAATTGCCCGTGCCGGTCACGGGCATGGACGGAGCCGGATGTGCCTGAACTGACGTATGTGGATCGTGATGGAAGCGAAAAGACCGTATCCGGGGATGCCGGTCTGTCCGTCATGGAAGTGCTGCGCGAGCATGGCGTGGATGGCATATTCGCGATCTGCGGCGGTTGCTGTTCCTGTGCTTCCTGCCATGTCTATGTCGAAGACGAATGGGCGGAAAGCACCGGCCAGGCCAGCAATGACGAACTCGCGCTGCTGGAACTGAGCGATTATATCCAGGACAACAGCCGCTTGTCATGTCAGATCCGCTTTACCGAAAAGCTGGATGGATTGCGGGTGACGGTCGCGCCGGAGGACTAGGCGGCGGGTCTATCGGTAACGCCTGAGCGAGAGAGGGAGGAAATCATGACGGGCCTTTTTGATATGGGCGGGCAGGTTGCAATCGTGACCGGGTCGTCACGTGGCATTGGCAAGGCCATTGCCCTGCGCATGGCGGAACAGGGCGCCGATGTCATCATTTCCAGCCGGCGCCAGCAGGCCTGCGATGATGCGGCGGCGGAAATCAATGCCTATGTCGGCCGCGACGCCGCGACAGCCAAAGCCGCCAACATCAGTTCCCGGGAAGCCTTGCAGGAGCTGGTGGATTTCACCCTGGAGAAACATGGCCGGATCACGGCGCTGGTCTGCAACGCCGCCAGCAACCCCTATTTCGGGCCGATGGCGGGCATTACCGACGCACAACTGACCAAGATATTGATGAACAACATCGTCTCCAACCACTGGCTGATCAACATGGCGGTGCCGCAGATGCTGGAACGCGGCACGGGCTCGATCACCATCATCAGTTCCATCGGTGGCTTGCGCGCGTCGACGACGCTGGGCGCTTATGGCATCTCCAAGGCCGCCGACATGGCGCTGGCGCGCAATCTGGCGGCCGAATATGGCGAACGCGGGGTGCGGGTGAACTGCATCTGTCCGGGGCTGGTGAAAACCGAATTCGCCCGCGTGCTGTGGGACACTCCGGAAATCCTGCAGCAGGCCACGGCGGGCAGCGCGCTGAAGCGCATCGGCGAACCGGATGAAATTGCCGGCATGGCGGTGTTTCTGGCCAGCCGCGCCGGCGCCTTCACCACGGGCCAGGCGATAGTGATCGACGGCGGCGCGACGATCGTCTGATGCGGTCTCTTCCTGTCTGATGCCGGGGTGATGCCGGGGTGTTTCAGGCGCCGGGGGCAAAGGTCAGGGCGGTGTGGATCAGCAATCCGATCAGGCCGCCAATCAGCGTTCCATTCAAGCGGATATACTGCAGGTCGCGCAGCACGGCATCCTCGACCTTGCCGGTCACCGTGGCGGCGTCCCAGCGCCGCACCGTTTCCGACACCAGCGTGACGATCGACGCGCCATAATCGGCGACCATGCCGATGACCGCCCGCCGCGCCAGCAGATTGACCGCGCGCGCCAGCGCCGGATCGTCGCGCAGCGCGGCGGCAATGGTCTGCCCCAGCGCGCGCAGATCCTCGCCATCGCGCAAACCGACAAAAGCCTGTTTCAGCTTGTCCCACAGGCTGTCGAGCCAGTCGCGCACCGCCGGATTGCGCAGCAATTCGCGCTTCAATGCTTCAACCCGGGCACGAGTGGATGGCTTGTGCTGCAGATTGGCCGCAAAGTGGCGCAAGGCCTTTTCCGCGCGCTCGCGCACCGGGTGCGCCGGATCACTGGCCAGATCGGCCAGCAGATCGCGCAGCCCGGCCACCAGTTCATCGGCGATGCGGTCGTCGATCTTCACGAGGCGCAACAGCCAGTTGGTGCGCTCCTCCACCATGTCATGGATGAGGGCTTCTTCCTGATTGAGGGTGCGATCGGCCCAGGCGATCATCTGATCGAGCACGGGGCGGTGCCGGCCGGCGGATATTGCCGCCGCCAGCATGCGCCCCAGCAGTGGCGATATGTCGATATCGTGCAGGCGTTCGGCGGTGGCACGGCGCAGCCGGGCATAGACCGATTGCGCAGCGCTTGTCGCCGACAATTCCGCCAGCAGCCGCATCATGCCGCGCCGTATCCGGCCGGCGGCGACCGGCCGTTCCAGCATATTGGCGAGGGCAGCCGCGGCATCAAAGCCCTGCAGCCGCCGCGCGACATTGCGCGGCGTCAGGAAATTGTCCTTGAGGAATGTCGCCAGCGCGTCGCCGATACGGTCCTTGGAACGGGCAATGATGGCGGTGTGCGGGATTGGTATTCCCATCGGGTGGCGGAACAGGGCGGTGACTGCGAACCAGTCAGCGAGGCCACCGACAAGGGCGGCTTCGGCGAAGGATTGCAGCCAGGAAAAGCCCGGGTGGATGGCCATGCGCGCCCAGGTGGCGGCAACCAATGTGCCGGCCATCACCAGCAGCAGCGCGGTCGCGATCCGGCGCAGCCGGATGGCTTGTTGCAGGCGATCGCTCATGCCG
>CAZIAA010000128.1:2503-5006 GCA_964537365.1 uncultured Sandaracinobacter sp. | reverse complement strand
AGGGTGCTGGTGGCAGCACCCGATCTGACCGAGCAGCTCGGCCGCCTCGTCGCGCGCGGGCAAATTGCACACCAGCCCGACGGTTTTACCGAACAACTGCTGCAGGATTGCTGGCTGGTCGTCGCCGCTACCGACGACCGGGCCTTGAACCAGCGCGTGGCAGCGGCTGCCGAACAGCGCCGGATATTGGTGAATGTGGTCGATGATGTCGCGCTGTCGAGCTTTCATGTGCCGGCGATCGTCGATCGCGGTGCCTTGCAGATTGCCATCTCCACGGCCGGCGCCGCCCCCGTCGTTGCTCGCCAGCTGCGTGCGCAGCTGGAAATCCAGCTGGATGAATCCTGGGGCAGAATGGTGGCGCTGGCTGCCCGATTCCGCCAGCGCATCAAGGCCGCCCTGCCCGACCTGTCCGCGCGCCGGCATTTCTTCGAACGGCTGACAGAGGGTCCGGCCATGGACAGCCTGCGTCGGGGTGACACCGCGGCCGCCGAACAGACGCTGCGGCAATTGCTGGCGTCCGCCCCTGCGGCACCGGGTGGTGAAGTGGTGCTGGTTGGCGCTGGTTCCGGCGACCCCGGGCTGCTCACGCTGCATGCCCTGCGGGCATTGCAGCAAGCCGATGTCATCCTGCACGACCGGCTGGTGTCGGACGCAGTGCTGGAACGGGCGCGGCGCGATGCCGAACTGATTGCGGTCGGGAAATCGCCGGGCAGCCGTCACCACAGCCAGGAGTGGATCAATGCCCTGCTGGTCGCGCAGGCGCGGCGCGGCCGGCGTGTGGTGCGGCTGAAGGGCGGCGACCCCTTCATCTTTGGCCGTGGCGGCGAGGAGCTGGAGGCGCTGCGTCAGGCCGGCATCCCCTATCGCGTGGTGCCGGGGATCACGGCCGCCGCCGCCTGCGCCGCCTATGCCGGCATTCCGCTGACGCACCGCGATCACGCCCAGTCCGTGCGCTTCGTGACGGCGCATTGCCAAAGCTCGGTCGACACCCTCGACTGGCAGGCGCTGGCGCAAGAACGCCAGACTCTGGCGGTCTATATGGGCGTCAGCCAGCTCGGCCGAATTCGTGATCTGCTGATTGCACATGGCCGCGCGGCGGCAACGCCTTTTGCTCTCATCGAACGCGACAGCACGCCACAGCAGCGGGTCGTAACTGGCATGCTGGGGAATCTGCCGGAGCTGGCGACACAGCATGGCATCGCCGCGCCGGCGCTGCTGATTCTGGGCGAAGTGGCGGCGCTGGGGCAAAAACTGGCCTGGTTTGAAACGGCCGCACCGGAAGCCCCCGCCAGAGTGCTGGGCATGCGCTAAGCGCCGGCCAACTTCCCGCCAGAGGGCATAGCCGCAAAGCATGTTTATCGAAGCATTTCTTGCCATCTTTTCGCACAAACGCTAAAATGTTCGAAGGGTTTTGGTGCCGTTCGCGGCAAGCATGGGAGGCATTGGATGTTTCGCGAAACGAAAATTCTCGCTGTAATCGCCAGTCTGGGTCTGGCCGGGGCAGCACAGGCCGCAACGGCGGTCGACCTCAATGACTGGACTGCGGAATCCTATCAGGCGGTGTCCGGTTTCGGTGCCGGCAACTGGGTACCCGCGAGCGATGGTTCCTTCGTCACACAAACGGTCAACGGCCAGCCAACCATCTATTACAGCGACTTCACCGCCTATGGCACCAAAGCGACAGGCAAGATTCAGGTCCTCTCCAGCGCTGGCGACGATGACTTCATCGGTTTTGTCATCGGCTTCAATGGCGGCGACACCACCAACGGCGCAGCGGATTACCTTCTGCTGGACTGGAAAAAATCCACGCAATACTATGATTTCGGCACGCCTTCGACGACCCCCGGCGGCGATGCACCGGTGGGGCTCGCTCTATCGCGCGTAACCGGAATCCCGACCGCGGACGAATTCTGGGTGCACACGGACTTTCCGCTGCACACCGATGGCGGTCTTGCGGAATTGCAGCGCGGCCTGACACTGGGTTCCACGGGCTGGCAGCATGGCACCGAATATGAGTTCAGCTTTGATTTCGGCCCCCATAATCTCCAGGTCTTTGTCAATGGCACGAAGGAAATCGACGTTACTGGCGATTTCAGCAATGGCAGCCTCGGCTTCTACAATTTCTCGCAACAAAATGTCCGCTATTCCGCCTTCACCACCGAAGAAGGCTCATTCCCGGGTGTTTCGGGCGTTCCCGAACCGGCATCCTGGGCGATGATGATCGGCGGCTTTGCAATGATCGGCACCATGATGCGCCAGCGGCGCAGGGACGAACAGCGCGTCTCCTGAAGCGGGCGTCGAACCGAAATTGCCCTCCTCATTGCCACCGGCTATTTTCGCGTGAAGGCCAGTACCACTTTTGCAGGCGTGGGGCTGGTGAGTTGGGCATGAGGGAATCACGGTGAGCGCCCTTCACCACATTGATCGAACCGACCTTCCAGAAGCAGAAGATCGGGCACTGGATATGTTCCGGCCGCCGGCGTCGATCACGGCGAACAGGGTG
>CAZIAA010000128.1:1068-2403 GCA_964537365.1 uncultured Sandaracinobacter sp. | reverse complement strand
ATGCAAATGGCGAAAATCGAACCGCCAGCTGTTTTTCTGCCGCGCACCAACCGAAAGAGTCAGCCGGCTGTTTCGGCAAAGCGGCGCAGTTTTTCCACCCATTCCGCCGGCTGGCGCTTCGGCCGGCCGGCGGAATCGAGAAAGCCGGCACGAACCTGGGCGTCCGTCAGCAGTTCTTCGCCGCGGCGGACGCGCTGGCGCATGGTGATGCTGGCGGCGCCAATGTCCAGGCATTGGGTTTCGACCTGCAGATCATCGCCCAGCCGCGCCGGGCGCAGATAGCGGATCTGCAGATCGGCGACCACATAGACGCCGGCGCCGGCCTGAAATGTCGCCCATTGGTCGACACCGAGCAGGCGCAGCAGGTCGCTGCGGCCGCGCTCCATGAATTTCAGATAATTGGCGTAATAGACCACGCCGGCCAAGTCGGTGTCTTCGAAATAGGCCCGCAGCGGCAGGTGGTGCACGCCGGAATCGATCCAGCCGGAAGCCGGCGTGCGCGGCACGCCAGCCCCGGCCGTCACATCAGCCTTCGGCCTGACCATCGGCCCTGGGGCGGCGGTCACGGCGTTCGGCGATTCGCGCCGACTTGCCGCTGCGGCCACGCAGATAATAGAGTTTCGCCCGGCGCACCGCGCCCTTGCGCACCACTTCGATCGAATCGATGATCGGCGAATACAGCGGGAACACCCGTTCCACGCCTTCGCCGAAGCTGATCTTGCGCACGGTGAAATTGGAGCCCATGCCGCGATTGGAGCGCGCGATGCACACGCCTTCGAACTGCTGCACCCGGGTGCGCTCGCCTTCGATCACCTTGACGCCGACGCGCAAGGTATCGCCAGGGCGGAAATCCGGAACGGCGCGTTCCTGCGTCAGTTTGGCGATCTGTTCGGCTTCGATCGTTTGAATCAGATTCATTCTTCACTCCTGCCCGGTCGTGACCGGTTCTGGCCCTCATTGGCGGGGCGGTTGCTGGCGCCAGAGGGCGGCTCGCTGACCGTCTTCGAAGCCATTGCCGTTGCGCCTTGCCGCGCAACGCTGCTTCAGTCGGTCAGCAGATCAGGCCGCCATAGCCTCGTGTCTGCCAGCGCCCGGCATTGCCGCCAGGCGCGGATCTTCCCATGGTCGCCCGAAGTCAGCACTTCGGGGATCGCATGCCCCTCCCACACGGCGGGTCGGGTGTATTGCGGATATTCGAGGCAGCCATTTTCAAAGCTTTCCTCGGAACCGCTGGACGCAGCGCCCATTACGCCAGGAAGCAGCCGCACGCAAGCATCGAGAAGTGCGAGCGCCGGCACTTCAACTTCCGCCACTTCTCGCCCGCGCGCTTCATCG
>CAZIAA010000128.1:0-1058 GCA_964537365.1 uncultured Sandaracinobacter sp. | reverse complement strand
GCGGGCGGCAAAGATTCGTTCGTCAAAGCCTTCGAAACGGCCGCACAAAAGCGTCACCCCCGGCCCGGCCGCCAGCGCCCGCACCCTGGCCTGATCCAGCCGCGGCCCGCGCGGCGTCAGCGCCAGCACCGGGCAATCGGGCGCATGCGCGCGGGCGGCATCGACCGCACGCGCCAGCACATCGACGCGCAGCACCATGCCCGGCCCGCCGCCGGCCGGGGTATCATCGACATTGCGGTGCCGGCCGGTCGCGAAATCGCGCAATTGCAACAGATCCAGCCGCCAGCCGCCGGCCTGCAGCGCCCGCCCCGCCAGCGACTGGCCGAGCGGCCCCGGGAACATTTCCGGGAACAAGGTGATGACCTGCGCCTGCCAGCCCATGGCCGTCAGCCGGCATCCAGATAGCTGCGCCGCACGGTGATGCGCCGGGCATCGAATTCCGGCACGGCCGCCGCGATCATCGGCACCAGCACCCGCCGGCCATCGGGGCATGCGATGTCGAGCAGGTCGGAGGCGCCGAAATTCTCCACCGCCACCACTTCGCCCGCCGCCATGCCGTCTTCATCGAACACCGACAGGTTGAGCAGGTCGTGCCAGTAATATTCCCCCGGCGCCAGCGCCGGCAGGCTATGCCGCGGCACGCTCAACAGCGTGCCGCGCAAGGCCTCGGCGGCCGTGCGGTCGGTGATCTCGGCAAAATGCGCAATCGGGCCGCGCCCGGTTTCACGCAACGACTGCAAGGTCAGTTGCCGATCCCCGGCCGTCAGTTGCGCATGCGCCTGCAATGCGTCGAGCGATTGCGCGAACAATTTCAGCCGCACCGCGCCGGACACGCCATGCGCGCCGGCAATGGCCGCCAGCACGACAGGACGCGGATTGCCGGCCATGTTCAGCCTTTTCAGCCTTCGGTGGTTTCACCCGCGTCAGCCGCCGGTGCATCTTCGGCCGGTGCTTCGGTTGCAGCCGGAGCTTCGGTTTCGGCCTGGACTTCGGTTTCAGCCGGCGCATCCGCCTCAGCAGCAGATTCGGATTCGGCAGCGGCTTCGGCCCGGGCAGCA
>CAZIAA010000127.1:3221-5020 GCA_964537365.1 uncultured Sandaracinobacter sp. | reverse complement strand
GATCGTGACTCGTATCCTCATCGTCAATCTGATGGCGGTTCTGGCCTTTGCCGGGGGGCTGTTCTACATTGAAGGCTTCCGCTCCCGGCTGCTGGAATCGCGCGTACAGGAGCTTCTGGCGCAGGGGCATATCATGGCGCATTTCCTCGCCAATGATGCCATCGAAACGCGCCGTTCCGGAGTCTATCATATGTCCGATGCGCGCGGCACCCGGGTGCGGCTCTATGATCGTTCCGGGCAATTGCTGGCGGATAACTGGCACAATCCACAGACGCGCCGATTTCAGCTGGAAGACCCGATCCGCGCCGGTTTTTCGCGCAACAGCGCCATTACCATCGACCGTGCCGTCGACTGGCTGACACGTCAGCCCGACCCGCAGCTCTATATCGAGCCGCAGGCGCCAGCTGGGAAACTGCCGCCGGATGCAGCGCAGGCGTTGCAGGGCGGGCGGGCGATCACCCGGGTGCGTCAGACCAGCACCCGCCTGCCGGTGCTGCAGGCTGCCGTTCCGCTGGCTGGCGAACCGGGCGGGCCATTGTCCGCCGTGGTGTTGCTGACAGTGGATACACCGGATGTGATCGAGCTTGTCCGCCGCGAACGGCTGTCCTCCTTTCTGGCGTTTCTGGCGGTGCTGACCTTCAGTGTGGCGCTCAGCATCTATCTCGGGCGCACCATCGTCGTGCCCATGCGCCAGCTGGCGCTGGCAGCGCACCGCGTGCGGCTCGGGCGGCAGCGCGATGTGGTGGTGCCGCGGCTGCCGCACCGGCGGGACGAAATTGGCGGTCTGGCGCAGGCGCTGGCCGACATGACGGCAGCGCTGCGGCAGAGGATCGACGCCATGGAAGCCTTTGCCGCCGATGTCGCCCATGAACTGAAGAATCCCCTGGCCAGCATCCGCAGCGCCGTGGAAGCGCTGGGCAGCGTGCGCGATGCGCAGGCGCGGCAACGGCTGTTCAGCCTGATCGAGGAGGATGTGCGCCGCATCGATCGCCTGATCACGGACATTTCCAGAGCCTCCAGACTGGATGCGGAATTGTCGCGAACGCGGCTGCAGCCAGTGGATGTCGGCCATCTCGTGCACACATTGGTGGCGGCGCGCACGGCGACCGGCGGTTTGCCGAACGATGTCCGCATCAGCGCCGATCTGCCGGACGGCCAGCCGGCCATGGTCGCCGCCGACGCTGACCGGCTGGCGCAAGTGGTGGTCAATCTGATCGACAATGCCATCAGCTTTTCACCCAAAGGTGGCAGCATTCATGTGCGTGTCGAACAGAATGACCCGCTGGTGCAGATCGAAGTGGAGGATGAAGGCCCGGGGGTGCCGCCCGAAGCGCGTGATTCGATCTTTGAGCGGTTTTATTCCGAACGGCCGCGGCATGAGGATTATGGCCGCCACAGCGGCCTCGGGCTGTCCATTGCCCGTGCCATTGTCGAAGCGCTCGATGGCGAATTGAGCGTCGCCGACCGCCGCGATGGCCGCCGCGGCGCCCTGTTCACTGTCCTGTTGCCGGCTTTGTGATGCCAGGGTTGCCGGATACCATTCACGCCAGCGCGGTCGCAATTGCCGGCGCCGGAATCATCCTGACCGGGCCGTCGGGGAGTGGCAAATCCGACCTTGCGCTGCGCCTCATCGATCGCGGCGCGCAGCTGGTTGCCGACGACCGGACCATTGCCCGGCCCGAAGGCGGACGCCTGTGGCTGTCGGCGCCGGACAGCATTCGGGGCTGCATCGAAGTGCGCGGTCTCGGCATCCTGCATCTGCCGGCCGAACTGGCGTTGGGGAGGCCTTTGGAAGAAGC
>CAZIAA010000127.1:0-3211 GCA_964537365.1 uncultured Sandaracinobacter sp. | reverse complement strand
GGTGGCCGATTGGACCGCACCGCCAGAGCGCCTGCCCGAGCCGGAAACGGTCACGTACAAGGGCATACGGCTGCCGTTGAGCCGGCTGCTGGCGTTTCATGCCTCCGCCCCGATCAAGGTGGAACAGGCATTGGCCCGGATTGCCGCGCCTGACTGACCCTGCCGAGGCGGCTGTGCGCATGGGCAATTCCAATTGCAACGGACATGCACTAGGCTGAGCGCATGTCGATCCCGCCAAACCCGGGTGCCGCCGCGCAGCCCAATGAGAATCTGGCGCCTGTGGTGCTGGTGACCGGGCTTTCGGGGGCGGGGAAATCCACCGCGCTGAAGGCACTGGAAGACCTTGGCTATGAAGCGGTCGACAATCTGCCGCTGTCGTTGCTGGAACCGCTGCTGGTGCCGGATGTGCACAGCCGGCTGGCGCTGGGAATCGATATTCGCACCCGGGCGTTTTCGCCGCAGCGGGTGCTGGATGCGCAGACACGCAGTGCCGCCTCCGGGCGTGCCATCCGGGTGATTTTCCTCGATTGCGCCACGACCGAACTGATCCGGCGCTTTTCCGAAACCCGGCGCCGGCATCCGCTGGCGCTGGACCGGCCGGTGAAGGACGGCATCCAGCTGGAACGGGAATTATTTTCCGATCTGCGCCGTTCCGCCGATATGGTCATCGACACTACCGACCTCAGCAGCAACGACCTGCGTTACGCCATCATTTCCCGTTTCGGCAGCGGGACCGGGAAATCCGTCACCCTCACACTCATGAGCTTTGGCTATGCGCGCGGAATCCCGCGCGATGCGGATCTGGTGTTCGATGTCCGCTTTCTGAAAAACCCGCATTGGGAGCCGGAATTGCGCCCGAAGACTGGTGTCGATGCCGATGTTCGTGCCTATGTCGAAAGCGATCCGGCCTATGCGCCGGCGTTTCAGGCCATTCTGCAATTGCTGACCCTGCTGTTTCCGGGTTATGCGCGGGAAGGGCGGGCCTATCTGATGGTTGCCTTCGGATGCACCGGTGGCAAGCATCGCTCGGTGGCCATGGCGCAGGCCATGGCGGAAGCGCTGACAGAGGCCGGCTGGCCACCTAATGCTGTCATCCACCGCGACCGGCTGTCCGGCCGCGACGGGCGGCAGAAGGAGCCGCAGACGGACGGTGAAGACCCCGCCGCCAGGGATTGGAAAGGATTGCAATGATTGGTTTGGTAGTGGTGACGCATGGCCAACTCGCAACCGAATTCATTGCGGCCATGGAGCATGTGGTCGGCGCGCAGCCGCAATGCCGGGCGGTGTGCATTGGCGCCGATGACGATATGGGCGAGAAACGCGCCGAAATCGAACGCGCCGCCACCGAAACGGATACTGGTGACGGTGTCATCGTGCTGACCGACATGTTCGGCGGCACGCCGTCCAATCTCGCCATTTCGCTGCTTGGGCGCGACAATCTGGAAGTGATTGCCGGGATCAACCTGCCGATGCTGATCCGGCTGGCCAGCGTACGCGGCAGCAAGCCGCTGACCGAGGCAATCGAACTCGCCCGCGAAGCCGGCCGCAAATATATCAGCATCGCCAGCCGGCTGCTGGACGAACCGGCCTGAATCCGGAGCCGGAAAGAAGAATGCGGGGATGACTGCCAGCTTGACGTCGGCCGGGCCAGTGATTGTGGAAATTCGCAACCAGCGCGGCCTGCATGCCCGGGCCAGCGCCAAATTCGTGCGCACTGCCGGCCAGTATTCCGCCAGCGTGACAGTGTGCAAGGATGGCGCCGAAGTGCCGGGCACATCGATCATGGGGCTGATGATGCTGGCGGCGGCGCTGGGCGACTGCATTGAAATCCGCGCTGAAGGCGATGATGCAGAGCCGGCCATTCAGGCGCTGTGCCAGCTGGTTGCGGAAAAGTTCGGCGAGGATTGACGACAACCCGCCGGGTCGTGGCTGCGGAAAAACCGCAGCCACGGCCGGAGGGCAGGGCGCATCTTCAGGAAGGCGTCAGTTGGCGGCTTCGCTTTGCAGTTGAATATAGTTCTGCAGGCCCTGATCGCGGATCATCTGCTGCTGCGTTTCCAGAAAATCGACATGCTTTTCTTCTTCGTCGAGGATCTCCAGCAACAGATCCCGCGACACATAGTCATACACGGATTCGCAATAGGGAATGGCTTCCTTCAGCAGCGCCACCGCCTCCAGTTCCAGATCCAGATCGGCCTGGATGATTTCTTCCACGGTTTCGCCGATGCGGAGGCGGTTCAATGTCTGCAGATTGGGCAGCCCTTCGAGAAAGAAAATGCGCTCCATCAACCGGTCGGCGTGCTTCATCTCGTCGATTGATTCGTCATATTCATGCTTTGCCAGTTTGCCGATCCCCCAGTTGTCGAGCATGCGATAATGCACGAAATACTGATTGATTGCAGTCAGTTCACCTTTCAGCACTGCATTGAGATAGCTGACAACCTTGGTGTCGCCTTGCATAAATTCGGACCTTTCCTGTTCAATTGCGCACCATTTTGCATATTTGTCATATAAAGTCAATGAAAAACAATGACTTAATTGCAAAAGGCACTGATTTGCACTTGCAGGACCGCGGATGGTTGCATGCCGGCACAGATGCTCTAAAGCGTGGCTTCCATGACTGAACCGAAACAGGCGGCAGATTACCGCGACACCGTTTTCCTTCCGCAAACCGGATTTCCCATGCGCGCGGGGCTGGCGCGCACCGAACCGCGCCTGCTGCAACGCTGGCAGGACGAAGGCGCCTATGCGCATCTGCGCACGCTGCGCGCCGGCGCTGCGCGCTGGATCCTGCATGACGGCCCGCCCTATGCCAATGGCGATATTCACCTCGGCCATGCGCTCAATCAGATCCTGAAGGACTTCGTTGTCCGCAGCCGTTCCATGCTCGGCTTTGACAGCCCCTATATCCCCGGCTGGGATTGCCATGGCCTGCCGATCGAATGGCGGGTGGAGGAACTGAACCGCCAGAAAGGGTTGGCGAAAACCGATATCGACCCGATCGCCTTTCGCCAGCAATGCCGCGATTACGCCCGGAAATGGGTGGATGTTCAGCGCGAACAGATGCAGCGGCTGGGCGCCTGGGGCGATTGGGACAATCCCTATCTGACCATGGATTTCGATTCCGAAGCGGCAATCGCCGCCGAATTGCTGCAATTCGCCGAAACCGGTCAGCTTTACCGCGGCGCCAAGCCGGTGCTGTGGTCGCCGG
>CAZIAA010000126.1:0-5061 GCA_964537365.1 uncultured Sandaracinobacter sp. | reverse complement strand
GGACGTGGCATCTAACGAAAATCCCGCTTCGGCGACTTTCGGTGTCGGCGGAGACCTTGGCGCATATCAGCGCCGATGGCGGACCTGTCCGAAAGCGAAGGGCCTTCACCTTGCCGCAACCCGTCGATCGCGAAGACCTTGAGGATTTCGAGGCCCGACTGGAAGCTGCCAAGGCGAGACATGTGCCCCCCGCGCATCGCACGGTCGCCACGGCGCTGGCCCAGGGGACTCGCTATGCATTTGAAATCGCGGCAGCAACCATGGTCGGCGGTGTCATCGGCTGGACGCTGGACCGCTGGCTGGCGACAGGGCCGTGGCTGTTCCTGCTGTTCCTGTTGTTGGGAATCGCAGCCGGCTTTTCGAACCTGTTGAAAGCGGTCCGCAAGGAAGCTGAATCCATCCGGCAGGGCGGGTCACAGCGGAAGCCGGACGAACTGGGATAAAGAAGCGAGAGCAATCAGGTGGCCAATCCACTCGAACAGTTTGCAATCAAGCGTTATGCGGATCTGCCGGTTGGCGGGGTCGATGTTGCATTCACCAATGCCTCGCTGTTCATGCTGCTCATTCTCGGCGTCACATTGTTCTTCTTGTGGCTGGGCAGCCGCAATGCCGGGCTGGTTCCGGGCCGATGGCAGGCCGCGCTGGAGGGATTGACCAGATTTACCGACAATATGGTCGACCAGTCGATCGGTCCAAAGGGGCGGAGCTTTACGCCGTTCGTCTTTGCGCTCTTTCTGTTCATTCTGGTGGCCAATGTCATTGGTCTCATCCCCTACGCATTCACCGTCACCAGCCATATCGCCGTCACCGCCACCTTTGCCCTGCTGGTGTTCTTCCTGTGTCTCGTCGTCGGCTTCTTGCGCCATGGTCTGAAATTCTTCAGCCTGTTCGTGCCGCAAAGCGCGCCGGTGTTCCTGTTGCCGCTGATCGTGCCGATCGAAGTCATTTCCTATCTGTCGCGGCCGCTCACCCACTCGGTTCGTTTGTTTGCAAACATGACCGCTGGGCATATCCTGTTGAAGGTGTTTGCCGGCTTCGTCATTTCGCTGGGCCTTGCCGGTGGCGTGGCACTGGGTCTGGCCGCGATCGTGCCCTTTGTTCTGATCGTTGCATTCCACGCGCTGGAAGTGATCGTCGCGGTCGTTCAGGCTTATGTCTTTGCCTTGCTGACCTGCATTTACCTCAACGATTCCATCAACCTCCACTAGCTATCATTTCTCCCTGGGTTTCATTCGAAAGGACTGACTAAAATGGACGCTGAAGCCGCAAAATACATTGGCGCCGGTCTTGCCGCCATCGGCACGGGCATTGCTGCAATTGCTCTTGGGATCCTGTTTTCGCAATTCCTGTCCGCTGCCCTGCGCAATCCGGCGGCCGCGGATTCGCAGCTGCCCAATCTGATTTTCGGTTTTGCCGTGACCGAAGCACTGGGCATCTTTGCATTTCTGGTTGCCTTGCTGCTGCTTTTTGCAGTCTGAGGAACCGGCATTTGCTGGTTCGATAGAAAATTGGCTCGGGCGGAGTTGAAAATTGCCGCAGTTTGATCCCAACGAGATACTGCCACAGATCATCTGGCTGGTTCTTGTTTTCGGTGTGTTTTATCTGATCGTCCAGGCGCTTTACCCGCGCCTGGAGCGTGTGCTGCAGGATCGGAAGAATCGCATTGCATCGGATCTGCGCGAAGCGGAAGCCGCGCATGAGGCCGCGCGCTCCGCGACGCAGGGCAGTTCGGCAACTCTCGCCGAAGCCCGGGCCGAAGCGCTGGCGCTGACCAGCGCCGCCCGCGACAAGGCAGCAGCTGCAACGCGGGCACAGCTGACCGAGGCCGAGGCCCGGCTGCGGGCGCAAGCCGATGCCGCAGCGGCCGATCTCGACCGGCAGCGGGCTTTGGTCGAAGCCGAACTCGATCAGGTCGCCGCCAATGCGGCCGCGCAGCTGGTGCAGCGTCTGGCGGGTATTGAAATCCCTGTCGAAGACGCCGCGACAGCGGTTGGAAAGGTAGCGGCCTGATGCCAGAGGCACATGGATTGCACCAATTGGCTGCGGCATCGCCCGATATTCTGGAAGTCCCCGATGCCGGTCCGGCGGCGCCGGGAACCATTGCCGATGCTGAATATGCCGCCCATCATGAAGCGCTGTTCGGCCTCGACAGCTATGCCATCGTCGGTCTGGCGTTCGTGGCATTTGTTCTCGTCCTGTGGAAAGCCGGCGCCTTCCGTTTCATAACCGGGGCGCTCGATTCCGAAGCCAGCAAGGTGCGCGCCGAACTGGACGAAGCCACGCGTCTGCGCGCCGAAGCAGAAGCCATGAAGGCGGCCGCCGCGGCCGAAGCCGCCGAACTGGAAGCACAGGCCCAAGCAACGCTTGTCAATGCGCAAGCGGAAGCAAAGCGCATCGTCGAACATGCCGTGACCGATGCCGAGCAAGCCATTGCCCGGCAGAAAAAAATTGCCGAGGACCGTATTGCGGCAACGGCCCAGGGTGCGGAGGCGGAATTGCGCGGCCGCGCTGCCGATCTGGCGCTGAATGCAACGGTGCTGCTGCTGCGCGACCGGGCCGGCAATCTGGATGAATTGACCGATCAGGCGATTGCGGCCCTCGATCCGCGTTGAGTGAAGTGCCGGCAGCGCGTCGTCGTTGACCACGCTGCCGCGCTTTGCGCTGTCCGGATATTGCCGCGGGTTATTCCGCGCTGGAATGGCCGGCAGCCAGATGGTGGCGGATGACTTCGTCGATGATGAAACGCAGGAATTTTTCCGAGAATTCCGGATCGAGGTCGGCCTCGGCCGCCAGTTTGCGCAGCCGGGCGATCTGGTCTTCCTCACGCTTGGGGTCGGCCGGGGGCAGTTGCCGGCTGGCCTTGAATTCGCCGATCTGTTTGGTGATGCGAAAACGTTCCGCGAGGATATGAATGAGCGCAGCGTCGAAATTGTCGATTGAACGGCGGAACTGTTGCAAGGTTGCAATGGCGGAATCGTCGCGCGGCATGTGGCCCCTTTCCTTTGTGACCCGAAAGCTTTAGCGCTGAAACGTCATGACCGCCACCATCCACAACATCGGCCCGGAAAAGCCCAGTCTGCAGCCTTTGATGGCATTGGTTGCCCCGGGGCTGAATTCCGTCAATCAGGTCATCCTTGACCGCATGCAAAGCCCGGTGGCGCTGATCCCGGAACTGGCCGGCCATCTGATTGCCGGTGGCGGCAAGCGCTTGCGGCCGATGCTGACGCTGGGTTGTGCCGCCGCGCTCGATTACCATGGCGACCGCCATTACAAGCTGGCGGCGGCGGTCGAATTCATTCACACCGCGACGCTGTTGCACGATGATGTGGTGGATGGTTCGGACCTGCGCCGTGGCAACACCACGGCCAATATCATCTGGGGCAATGAAGCCTCTGTTCTGGTTGGTGATTTTCTGTTCGCCCGGGCCTTTGAACTGATGGTCGAGGATGGCAGCCTGAAGACGCTGCGGATATTGTCGCATGCCGCCGCCGTGATTGCTGCCGGCGAAGTGGCGCAGCTGACGGCGCAGCGGGTGATCGAGACCGGCGAGGATCGTTATCTCGAAATCATCCAGGCCAAGACCGCGGCGCTGTTTGCCGCCGCTGCCGAAATTGCAGCCGTGGTAGCGGAACGGCCGCAGCCGATCGAGGAAGCGCTGCATTCCTATGGCCGCAATCTGGGAATCGCCTTCCAGTTGGTCGACGATGCCATTGATTATGTCTCTGACAGCGAAACCATGGGCAAGGACATCGGCGATGATTTTCGTGACGGCAAGGTGACCCTGCCGGTCATTCTGGCCTATGCGCGCGGCGATGCCGCAGCGCGGAAATTCTGGCAGCGGGCGATGTCCGGCCGCGCCAATGGCGCCGACGAACTGGCCGAAGCCGTGGCGCGGCTGCAGGATACCGGCGCTATTGCCGACACCAACGCGCGCGCGCGCCTGTATGGCAGCCGGGCGATCGATGCGCTGGCGCCGCTGCCGCCAAGTGCTGCCCGGGCGGCTCTCGTTGAGGCCGTCGAATTTGCAGTCCAGCGCGCTTACTGATTCGATTCCGCCGCTGCCGGTTGCAGAGGTTCTGCCGGCGCTGAGCCTGCATCTGGCCGGCAACCGCAATGCCGTTCTGGTGGCGCCGCCGGGGGCCGGCAAAACCAGCCTGGTGCCGCCGGCGTTGCTGCCATGCGACTGGTTGCAGGGGCGGAAAATCCTGCTGCTGCTGCCGCGCCGGCTGGCGGCGCGGGCAGCAGCGGAACGCATTGCCGCGCTTCTGGGCGAAGCGCCGGGCCAGCGCGTTGGTTATCGCACCCGGCTGGAAGCAAAACCGGGCAGCCGAATCGAATGCGTGACTACGGGAATCTTCACCAGCCAGCTGCTGGCGGATGCCGCTATTGATGGCGTTGGCGCGCTGATTTTCGACGAAGTGCATGAACGCAGTCTGGAAATGGATCTGGCCATGGCGCTGGCGCTCGATGTGCAGCAGTTGCGCGAGGATCTGCGCATTCTGGCGATGTCGGCGACGATTGACGGCGAAAAATTTGCCGATGTACTGGGCGGTGCGGTGATCTTTCGCGCCGAGGGGCGCAGCTTTGCCGTGAAACAGCGTCATGTCGGGCGCGGGCCGGGCCGGCACGACCTGCCACGGCGCATGGCGGCGGCCATCCACACTGGACTTGCCGACATGCCCGGCAGCCTGCTGGCCTTTTTGCCCGGCGTTGCCGAAATCGAACGCACTGCGGCCGAGCTGCATCTGCCGGAGGGAATCGCGCTACACAAATTGCATGGTCAGGCGGATGCAAAGGCGCAGCGGCTGGCGCTGCAGCCGGGCGGGCGCAAGGTCGTGCTGGCGACGAATATCGCGGAAACCTCGCTGACCGTCGATGGGGTCCGCACGGTGGTCGACTCCGGGCTGAGCCGGCGGCCCAGTTTCGATCGTGCTTCTGGTCTGGTGCGCTTGCAGACGCTGCGGGTGTCGCAGGCCTCGGCGGCGCAACGCGCTGGTCGCGCTGGCCGGCAGGCGCCGGGGTTGGTGATTCGGCTGTGGGATGAAGCCGAAACCGCGGGCC
>CAZIAA010000125.1:2195-5146 GCA_964537365.1 uncultured Sandaracinobacter sp. | reverse complement strand
GGCCTGACAGATGGCCAGGACATGCCCCGGCTCCATCCCGTCCTGCTGGCCGAGGTTGATGGCCACCACCTGATACTGGCCGATGAGAGAGACGCCGCCCGGCACCGAAATAATCTGGCCGCGCACCTTGTCCTTGGGCGCACGCGGCAGCCTGTGGTCGGTATAATCCTGACCGGGGATGGCATATTCCGAGAATTTGGCGTCGGTATAGGCATAGCTGCCGTCAAACTGCACGCCTTCCACCGGCCGCACCACGAATTCCACTTCGGCGCCATTGATCTTGGCCCGGGCGGCGTTGGTGACCACCACACAGCACAGCGGAATCAGCTGCGATACCTGCAGGTTGGAATATTTGGTGTGATAGACCGACACATTGAGGCGCAGGCGGCGATCGAACCAGTCGGTCTTGGCGCCGGCCTCATAGCTCCAGGCATATTCCGGATCATAGGGCGTCGCAGCGCCCACGCCCGTACCAGCCAGCCCCTGATAGCCGCCGCTCTTGTAGCCGCGTGAGGCCGAGGCATAGAGCAGGATATCATCCGACGCCTTCCAGTTGATGGCAAAGCGCGGTGTCAGCGCCTTCCAGTTCTTGGAAGCTTTCACGTCAAAGCCGTTGATTTCCGCCAGCGGTGGCGGCAGGCCCGGGCCATCATCCAGCTTATAGCCTTGGAAATGGCCGGTCTTTTTCTCCCAGGTCATGCGCAAACCAGCCGTCAGGGTCAGGTTCGGGATCACTTCGAAATCCGCCTGCCCGAACGCCGCCAGACTGTCCGCCTTCACTTCCTGCGGGTAAAAACCGATGCCGGAGCCGGCCGGTGAGGGGAATTGCTGGATCTGGCCCTGGCGGCGATTCACTTTTTCGTGCAGATAATACACTCCGAACTGGGCGTTCAGCCGTTCATCCGGCGTATGCACCGCCATGCGCAGTTCCTGGCTGAACTGGCTGGATTTTTCCGTGCCGAAATCGGTTGATTCGATCTGCGTCGGCGGATTGATCGGGTTGCTGAAAAACGGCGTTTCGAAATCAAAGCTGATCTTGCGATAAGCAGTCAGCGAGGTGATGTCGCCAAAGCCGGTATCCAGATTGATTTCAGCGGAATAGCTCTGGATGGTGCGCTTGATCTTGCCATCGGTCCAGGCATTCACCACGCGCGGATCGGGATTGATTCCGACGCAATGGACGCCATTGTTGAAGCTCTCGTCGCACAGATTGTGGCGCGGATTGCCCTTCTGGTCCTGGTGCATGATGCTGCCGCGCAGAGTGATATCCAGCGTTTCCGTCGGCAGATAGCGCAGCGCCAGCTGGCCGGTCGACATTTTCTCGTCATTGACGCGATTGCCGGTGGTTTCGTTATATTCGTAACCATCGCGATATTTGCCGGAGAAACCCGCCGACAGATACAGATTGCCGGCCAGAGGCACATTGCCGCGCGCGGTCACGCCGATGCGGTCGTAATTGCCATAGGTGCCTTCGGCAAACATCGACGGCGTGGCATCGGGCTTCTTGCTGACGAACTGGATGAGGCCGCCAATGGCGTTCTTGCCGAACAATGTGCCCTGCGGTCCGCGCAGCACTTCGACTCGTTCGAGATCCAGCGAATCCAGATCCGGAATGCCGCCGCGGCCGGCATAGACGCCATCGACAAAAACCACGACCGACGGGTTGCCGCCAGCGCCCTGGGCAATGCCCGGCGTGCTGCCGATGCCGCGCATGGTGAAGTCGAGCTGCACCGGATCATAGCCACCGACGGTCAGTCCGGGGGTGCGCAGCGCCAGATCGGCCGCCGTTTCGATGCTGTTGGCGCGCAGCTGTTCGCTGCCCAGCGCCGTCACCGACACCGGCACGTCCTGCAGCCGCTGCTCCTGCCGCTGTGCCGTCACGATGATGTCGCCCGCGCCTGCGGCCGATTGTGCCATCCCTGGCACGCTCCCGGCCAGAAACGCAGCACCGGCCAGCAGCCAGGTTGCTTTTCCTGTCATCTTCCCTGTTGCACGCATTTTTCCATCCCTCTTTTTTGGCCGCTCCACCCCATTCGAGGGGCAGGTCCCCGCAAGGAGAAGCCGAATACAGTCTGTTAGATTACTAACTAACTGATGAAAGCAGAATAATGCTAAAAACCCCCGGCCCGCAAGTGCAGAGCCACAGTTAATTGCCCAGGCGTTGCCCGGGCGCCACAGTTTCAATGTCTTTTCAGCGCCCGCGCGAGCACCGGCGGACTTCAACCGCCGTAGAACACCTTGTCGCCCAGATCGCGCATGGCCAGCGTCGCGTCATCCGGCCGGCCGTCGATGGCCTGCCCCAGATTGGCGTCCGTCACTTCGGCAACAAAGACATGATGGTCGCCCTGGGCGACGATTTCGACGACTTCGAAATCAATCGACGCCAGTGCTTCGTCGATGATGGGCGCGCCGCTTTTGCCGTCATGCACTTTCTGTCCGGACAGGGTATCGCCTTCGGCCACCGCCGGCTTGAAGAAAGTGAATGCCAGCCCCTGCTGGCCTTTACCCAATATGCTGATGGCGCCTTTCTTCGTCGCGCGCAGCGCTGCATGCGCGCCCGAATCCGCTTTTACGGCAAAGGCAATCAGCGGCGGCGCAAAGGATGTCTGGGTCAGCCAGTTGATCGTTGCTGCCTGTGGCGAACCATCGGCCTGCCGCGCGCCCAGCACATAAATTCCATAGGGGATCATGCGCAACGCCGTCTTTTTTGCGGAATCATCCATATTTTCTGCTTCCTGCCCTCGAAGTCATCCAGTCGCGGCATGGTAGAAGTCCGCAGTGCGACACGTCAATGCCGCCGCCCTATGTCGTTATGTTGCAGCCGGATCGCCGAAAAACCGTTACTCTGGCGGCAGACAGCGGAGAGTGATTCATGCAATCCGGCAGACAGCCTTCCCGATACCCGTTTCCCGGCACGGCGCCCGGGCGTATCACCATCGCGCCCGGCGCGC
>CAZIAA010000125.1:0-2185 GCA_964537365.1 uncultured Sandaracinobacter sp. | reverse complement strand
ATGCCGAACCAGCCGAGCATCATCCGCGACAGTTCCGACCGTGCAGCCCGCAGCGACGCGGCGTTCATCTGCGCCTTCTGCTCGTCGGTGAGCTTCGGCGCATCTCCCTGGATCGGCCCGCCCGGCCCCATGCGGATCACCATCGCGCCCGGCGCCGCCAAACCCCGCATCGACGTGCTGTCATTCGGGCCGGATACTGATGTCGCAACCATTCGGCGCCAGCCCGTCGACGATATCGCCGACCTGCCGGAACTGCCGCCCGGGCACAGCATCCAGTGGGTCAATGTCGTTGGTCTGGGCGATGCCAGAACGCTCCAGGCCATCGGCCAGCGCTTTCACATTCACCCGCTCACGCTGGAAGACATCGCCAACAGCGTGCAACGCCCCAAGGTCGAGCCCTATGACGGCTATCTGCTCATCATCACCCGTGCCCCGATCGGGCACAATGGGGATGCCAACAATGGCAACGACGCACTTGTTGCGGAGCAGATTTCCATTTGCGTCGGCCCGGATTTCGTCCTCACCTTTCAGGAACAGAATGACGATATCTTCGATGCAGTCCGCGAAAGGCTGAAGGAAGGCACGCAGATCCGGGCCCAGGGTGCGGATTATCTCGCTTATGCCATTCTGGATGCAGCCATCGACGCCTTCTTTCCCTGGCTCGAACGCGCTGGCGAGGAAGTCGACGCGCTGGAGGCCAAAGTCATCGCCCGGCCCGACATCAGCCAGATTGCCCAGATACACCGGCTGAAACGCAATCTGCTGACGGCAAGGCGGGCGATCTGGCCACAGCGCGAAATGCTGAACGCGCTCATCCGCGACGAAACCCCGTTCATCAGCCAGAGGACCCGGCTGTTTCTGCGCGACTGTTACGACCACAGCATCCAGTTGATCGACATGATCGAAACCTATCGCGAAGTGGCTTCCGGCCTCGTCGATATCCTGTTGTCGAGCCAGAGCAACCGCATGAATGAAATCATGAAGGTGCTGACGGTCATTGCAACGATCTTCATTCCATTGTCGTTCATCGCCAGCGTCTATGGCATGAATTTCGACACCCGCAGCCCGTGGAACATGCCGGAGCTGCACTGGCGCTTCGGCTATGTCATCACCCTTGGCGGCATGGCCGCGATTGCCCTCGGCATGCTGCTGTGGTTCTGGCGCAAGGGCTGGCTCACCCCCACGCGCAAGACAAAAGCGCACCACCACAAGCACCCGAAACGAACAACCCGGCCCCCGGATTGAAGCCTGTTGGCGCTGGCCGCTTTGGTCGGTCATTCGCTATTGCTGCCTGTCCTGTCTCCTCTCTTGTGTCGGCGGCGCGACCGGCCTAGCTTCAACAGAGCCGGGGGGCGAATATGAAAATCAGGAAATCTCTCATCAGGTCGTTCTGCCAGGGGCTGTTGCTGGCAGGCATTGCGGCACTTCCGCTTGCAACGGCTCAGGCCCAGCCGGGACGGGTCCAGTCAAAGCCGGCCGGCACGGAAAAATCCGCCGCCATACACACAGCCATAGCCGCCGGCGATCTGGGCACGGCCGGAAAGCTGTTCAATCAGATGGTCGACGCCTTTCTGGCGGAAGGCGCGGCCCAACCCGATCCGGCGCTGGACCAGTTGCTGGCGGAGATCCTCATTGCTGCCGGACTGCCGCGCGAAGCCCACCCCTTGCTGGACCGCGCACTGGCGGCCAGCCCTGCCGGTGCCGAAGCCAGCGCCCTGCATCTGAAACGCGCCCAGGTCCGCGAAGATCTGGCGGATTTCGCAGCATCGGAAAGCGATTACCGGCTGGCGATTGATTCCTATGCCAGCGGCACGCCCGGACATCGGCAAGCCGTGTTCGGGCTGGCGCGGGTGCTGCTGGCGGACAAGCCCGGGGAATCATCGCGCCTGGTCACACAGGAACTTGCCAACGCCAATGGCGACATGGACGCGCCCGCCCCGCTGACGCCGCCTGCCTCGGTCTATGCAGGCTGGCCCGACAATTCGGTCGCCCGCAACGTCGCGCGAATTTATGCCCTGATCGCGCGGGATATCCGCTCGGGCACGCGCTCTGCGCCCAGCTTCCGCGATGCGGTCGCGCTGCATGAAGTGGTCGACGCCATTGAGCGTTCCGCCGCCGAGGGCGCACCGCAATGACGGCGCTTTCCATTCTCGAACTGGTCCGCGTCACGCAGGATACGGATGCC
>CAZIAA010000124.1:0-5254 GCA_964537365.1 uncultured Sandaracinobacter sp. | reverse complement strand
CTGTCGCTGTCTCTGCCATCCGGAACAAAGTAAGGCATCGAGATTGCCGCGCCAGCGCGTCCAGCTGCCCTGCCCCTTCACCACCAGCGCCAGCGGCTGATCCTTGCCCAGCATGGCCATCACCACGCCACCCGCCGGCGCCTGCAAATCACCATCCAGGGCAAAACGGTCACCATCCGGTTCGGCATCAACCAGCAGCTGCAACAGATCGCCACTGTCAGAGCGGACATCCGCATTCAACAGCAGCCGGCCGGACTGGATATCCACGGCCCCTTGCGCAGTGATCACCTCGGCGCGGCCGAGAACCGGCTCCTCCAGCCGCAACTGGCCGAGATCGAAGCGGCCTATGCGGATATCGAAATCGGGCAGCAGCGGTGCATCCGGATCGGACGGGTTCATGCTGGGCCGCTTGCGCAACAGCACGTCCGGCACACGCAGGCGTTCGATATCGAGCTTCTGGCGCAGCAGGGCGGTTGGATGCCAGTCCACTTCCGCCAGTGGAACAACCGCCAGTTCGCCCTGCAGATCGCGGACCCGCAAATCCACCACTTCGAAACCGGACAGCAGCGAACCATTCAGTTGCCCGACCTGAAACCGCAGACCGCTTTTCAGCTGCAGATTGCCGATCTGGCTGGCGACGAAGGACCGGCCGCTGGCGGTTTCCGACATCCACCAGACGGCGACCGGCGCCACCACGACAAAGAGCAGAATGAGGCTGGCGGCAATGCTCAGCAGCCAGCGCCCCCAACCCCAGCGCGGCGCGCTGTCGAGGCCGTCGCCGGCTTCGGTTTCCGCAGCGTCGGGGCCGATGCCGCTATCGACGGGACTTGGGCCCACCATCAGAACGCCTGCCCGATCGAAATATAGATTGCAACGACCGGATCCCGCGGCCGGCGATTGATGGCGCGGGCAATGTCAAAACGCATCGGGCCAAAGCTGCTGTAATAGCGCACGCCAACGCCGGCACCATAACGCACATCGTCGAAACTGGGGGTGGAACTGGCGCTGATGGAACCGGCGTCGACAAAGGCCGCAACACCCAGATCGCCGAAACGATAGCGCCCCTCGATGCTGCCTTCCAGCAGCCCGCGGCCCCCAACCGGCTGATCGTCCGGGCCTTCGAGGCCGATGCCCTGATACTGGAAGCCGCGCACCGAACCGCCGCCGCCGGCATAGAGACGGCGGGTGGGCGCGATGCGGTCGAGGTCAGCGCCAATGATGCTGCCGGCCCGCGCCCGGGCCGCCAGCACGAAGCTGTCGCCAAAGGGCTGATAGGCGCTGCCTTCCAGAAACACCCGGCCATAGGTTTCCACCCGGCCGCCTTCGCGGGAAATTTCCGGGCTGGCTTCCAGTTTCAGCCGATAGCCCCTGGTTGGATTGAGCAGATCGTCGGAACGATCATAGCCGATCATTCCCGGCACGCTGACGAACAGAAAGTTGCGATGCGGACGCAGGCCACGCTCGTCGGGCGCCTTGGCACGTTCCCGCGATGCCCCGACGTGCAGCCCCAGCGACCACACCCAGCGTTTCTGCCAGATCCGCGTCGTCTGCCGGGTGATGTTGGTATTGAGGTCGATCGTCTGCGCCGAATAGGCCGGCGGGGTCAGATTGGCGATTTCGGCGCCAAAGGCCAGAGTGCGGTCACGCTGGCGCCAGTTGTCCATGGCGAGGCTGGCGCCCAGGCGCTGTTCCTGCGTACCGACAATGGCGCGGGCGGTAAAATTGCCCTCCGGCTGCAACAGGCTGCGGTTGCGCCACGATACTTCGGTCCGGATGCCTTCGCGGGTGGAATAGCCCAATTGCCCGGCCAGCTGCTTTTTCGGGCCTTCATTGCCAGTCACTTCGATATCGGTGATGGCCCGGCCTTCGGCATCGCGTTCGCCAGTGTCGACCGGCTTTACCGCAACGCCGCCAAACTGCTGGGTTTCAATCAAGGCACGGCGCAAATCGTCCACCAAACTGGTGTTGTATGGTTCGCCGGGGGAAAAGCGCGCAATCACATTGGCATGGCGTTCCGAAAACGGCTCGTAACCGGACAGGCGAACATGGCCGAAAACCCCGGCTTCGCCGATGTCCCCGGTCAGAAAATAGGTCGCGGTCGGCTCGCTTTGCGACAACACCACATCGCGCACACCGATTTCCGCGAACGGATAGCCTTGTTCCTGCAGGCGGAACAGCAATGCGCCTTCGGCTTCCTCCACCTGCAGCGCCTGCACCGGATCCCCGACATGGAGTGCAAAATCCTCTGCCAGTTCAGAGAGATCATCCGGGATGAGATCAAGCGTGATCCTGCTCCAGTGATAGCGTTCGCCGGGATCGACGGTGAATTTGACGTTCATCCGGCCGGATTCGGGCGGTGAAACTTCGGTCTCGATCTGTGCGGAATACCAGCCCTCGGATTGCAGCAGCCGATCCAGCAGATGGCGGTCGAGATTTGCCCGGGACGCAACTTGTGCCGCCGTCGCCTTTTTGTCGTCCCCCTGCACCAGCGCCGACAGGCGCCGGAATTCGCCCTGCAGGCCGGTCGCCGACAGGCCATCGACATCGACGCTATAGCGAATGCCTTCTTCGACGGTGCCGGTGACTTCGAAATCCGCATCCGGGCTCTGGTCAAACGCTTCCAGCGACGGCAGGGGCGCCAGCAGCGTCTCGTCCACCGGCGCCACTTCCTCCAGCATATCCTCCGCCACGGGCGCGTCTTCGGCGCCTGAATCCGGATCGACCAAATCCGAAGTCACGTCCGGCTCGTCTGCATCCGCCGCAGAAGACATATCCGCGGCAGCGTCGGAGTCGTCCGCAGCCTCTGCAGGCTGGATAACGTCGCGCGCATCTGCCGGTGGTGCGGGTTGCGCTAGCGCCGGTGCGGCCCCGGACAAAAGCAGCAGCGATGCGACAATTGCACAGGATGATCCGGGAAGCGCTGTCAACACAGGCATATGAAAGCCGTTTCAGGCGCAATTGGCAAGAAAATCCACTCCGCTCTGGCGACAGGGCGCCCCAGGCGCTAGGTGAAGCGCCTGTTCTTCCCTCCAACCTGGAAAGGCCTATCAAAGTGCCCGATTTTCTCAAACTCACGCTCGATACCGGCGAAGTGACCATCCGCCTGCGCCCCGACCTTGCCCCCAAGCATGTGGAACGCATGGTCGAACTGGCGGATTCAGGCTTTTATGACGGCATCGTCTTTCACCGCGTCATCCCGGGCTTCATGGCCCAGGGCGGCTGCCCGCAGGGACGCGGCACCGGCGGCTCCGACCTGCCCGACCTGCCGGCGGAATTCTCTGCCGAACCGCATGTGCGCGGAATCTGTTCCATGGCGCGCACATCCGACCCCAACAGCGCCAACAGCCAGTTCTTCATCTGCTTTGACGATGCCCGTTTCCTTGACAATCAGTACACCGTCTGGGGCGAAGTGACGGAAGGCATGGAGCATATCGACACCCTGCCAAGCGGCGAACCGCCGGCAAAGCCCGGCCGTATCCAGTCCATGCGCAGCGCCTGAATATCGCTGGCCGCAGCCCCTGCCTCCCGATCGGCGGTGCTGCGGCCGGCGCCATTCAGTCCGTCATCCGGCTGTTATTCAGCGCTCTGGCGCCGGGCGCGGATAGTGTCGCCCGCTTCTGTTCGCAGCGTCAGCACATCGCCATCGATGCGATAGCTCTGCACTGCTTCCAGCAGCCGCAGATAATTGTCTTCCTGCGTCATCAGCGGTGCCGGGCAGGCCATCATCGTCGACGCCATTTCGCTCATCTTCAGCGCGGCGCCATCGGCCGATACGACATAATTTCCCATGAAACGATTGCAGCTGCCCTGTCCGGAAACCCGGCCATCGGCAAAGGCGATCGTCGGTGCCGAATTGGCGACAAGCGGCTGACCGGCAATTTCCAGCACCTGCCAGCTCTGGCCATCGAGCACAGCCCTGGCCGGCGCGGCTGCCTCCGTCGCATCTTCCAGCGCTGGTGACGGCTGACAGGCCGCCAGCGCCAAGGCGCAGACAAATGCTACGGCCGGCACGGCAATTCTTGCAGCAGGCGAGGATGCGGGCATTGCAGACATGGAATTTCCCCTGTTCAGTGGATTGTAGAATCCGGCATCGCGCCAACACATCGGCGATACTCCCTGATGCCAGATCCGGCGCCATTTCCCAATGCTTCTTGTCCGCCCTTGCACTCGATGCACCGGGGCGACAATCCGGCGGGCCATGCGCAGTCCGCTATGGCCGCAGTCGCGTTTTTCCCATATCAGGGCCGAATGCCTGACCTGTTGATCCGCACCATCGTGCCGGTTGCCGCATTGCTGATTACCGCCATCTGTGTCGGCCTTGGCTGGCGGGTGAACATCCACTGGCTGTGGCCTCTCGTGCTCACCGTGCCGATCCTCGTGCTTGCGGTTTACGACTGGACGCAGAGCCAATGGGCCATCACCCGCAATTATCCAGTGGCCGGCCATATCCGCCGCCTCGCCTATCAGTTGCGCCCCTATCTGCGCGCCTATATCGTCGAGGATCAGCTGCATGGCACACCGTTTTCATTGCAGGCGCGCGCGCTGGTGCATGCCCGCGCCCGCGGCCAGACCGACACCCACCCCTTCGGCACCGAACGCGACACCGACGAACCGTTGTATCACTGGTTCGCCCATTCCATCAGCCCCGAACCGGAGCCCGACCCGTCGCCGCGCGTGCTCGTCGGCGGCCCCGATTGCAGCCAGCCCTATTCGACTTCCGTCCTCAACATTTCCGCCATGAGCTTCGGAGCGCTTGGCGCCAATGCCGTTCGCGCGCTTAATCTCGGGGCAAAGCTCGGCGGCTTCTATCACGATAGCGGCGAAGGCGGGCTAAGTGATTACCATCTGGCGCATGGCGGCGACATCGTCTGGGAGCTTGGCTCGGGCTATTTCGGCGCGCGCGATTCACAGGGTCGCTTCGATCCGGCGCAATTCGCCGACAAGGCTGCGATGGACGTCGTCAGGATGACCGAAATAAAGCTCAGCCAGGGCGCCAAGCCCGGTGATGGCGGGCTGCTGCCCGCGGCCAAGGTCACGCCGGAAATCGCCCGCATCCGCGGTATTCCCGTGCACGAGGATTGCCACAGCCCGCGCGGCCATAACGCATTTTCCAATCCGATCGAGCTGATGGAATTCGCTGCCCGCATGCGCGATCTTTCCGGCGGCAAGCCGGTTGGCCTGAAACTGTGTATCGGCCAGCTGCACGAACCCTTCGCGCTGGTGAAAGCCATGCTGGAAACCGGAATCACGCCGG
>CAZIAA010000123.1:0-5263 GCA_964537365.1 uncultured Sandaracinobacter sp. | reverse complement strand
CGGGCCATGTCGGAACGACTGCGGCCGCGCTTCTCGATGCGGGTGAATATGACGCGCGCCTGCGGCGTGATCTCTATGAGCAGCTTGGCGTGGATGGAGAAGGCTGGTTCCCTGCTGGTCTGACCGCGCATGAAGACGTGGAGCGGCTGTTGCCGGGGCATTATCTTGATGTCAAAGCCGGCCGGTTCCAGCGCTTCTGGCCGCTTGCCGAAGTGAAGATCAGTGACGACCCGATGGCGTTGCTGGATACAATAATCGAGACCATCCAGGCACAGATCGAAGCCATTATTGCCGGCGGCCGGCGGCCGGCGATTGCTTTGACGGCCGGGCACGATACCCGCGTCGTTCTGGCGTGCGCGCGCCCCTATCTTGAGAATATCGATGTCACGACCGTCGTTGGCGATGGCCGGCACAGCCGCGACACCATTGTTGCCCGGCGCATCGTGCAGCAGTTCGGGCTGAACCATGTCGAATTGCCGCGCCGCACTGCAACGGCCGAACAGCGGGAGATTTTCATTCGTCGCGGCGGCCACTGCAATGCGGATTCGAATTCCTGGTTCCACCCCAGCACATGGCCATTGGCCGAGCGCCATGTCTTTGTGGGTGGTTCCGGCGGGGAATGCGCCCGCGGCTTTCTGTGGCGGGCAGGAGATCATGCCGACATGGCGATCACCGCCGGGATGCTGTGCCATCGCTTCGGCTTGCCGGAAGCAGAGGAAGTCGTTGCTGCGTTTCAGGCCTGGCTGGATGCGTTGCCGCCGGGCCAGGACGCATTTTCCATTCTGGATCTGGCCTATCGCGAGAACCGCACCGGGCCATGGTCGTCCGTGCAATTCTGCTGCGACCCGACAGTCATCCGCCATGCGCCCATGCTGAGCTGGCCGGTGATCGAGCGCATGGCGACCTTGCCGGTGGAGTGGCGGCAAAACAGCCAGCTCGGGCGCGAGATCATTGCCAGATGCTGGCCGGAACTGGGGCAGATTCCCTACAACAGTCTTGGCCCGTGGAAGGATCTCCTGTTCCGCTTGCAACGCGTGGTGGCGAATCCGCGTGTGATCATCAAGAAATGGCGCAAGCTGCGTGGCTGAGGAAGGAATTGTATTGGCAAGGGGAATGATGCGGACGGTGCTGGCGGCGTGGTTGCTGGCAGGAACGGCTGCCCAGTCCGCGGATGTGGTGCGTTATGGCGCATTTGGCCTCGATCTGTCGGGCATGGATCGGTCGGTGCGTCCCGGCGATGATTTCTATCGCTATATGAACGGCGCCTGGGTGGACCGTACCGAGATCCCGGCGGATCGGTCGAATTATGGCATGTTCACCGTGCTCGATGATCTGTCGAAAGCGCGCACGCGGGCGATATTGGATGAACTGAAGGTCGATGCGCAAAGCCGGGCCGGCAACAGCTATCGCGCCTATCTGGATGTGCAGACGGTCGAAGCCCGCGGCCTCGCCCCCATTCGGCCCTGGTTGCGCGATGTGCGGGAGGCGGTGCGCGCGGATTATGCCGTTTTGATCGCCAATGCCCAGCGCGCCGGCATTCGCACGCCATTCCCGAATTACGTCGATCAGGATGATCGCGCGCCGGAGCATTACATCATCAAATTGATGCAGGGCGGAATTGGCCTGCCGGATCGCGACTATTATCTGAAGGATGATGCCCGCATGCAGGCCATAAGGTCGCGCTATCGGCAACATCTGCAGGACATGCTGCGCTTTGCCGGTGAAACAGGGGATCTGCCGGCGCGGGCCGACGCCATTGTGCAACTGGAAAGCGCAATCGCCAAAGTGCACTGGTCGCGCACCAAGAGCCGCGACGCGGAGCTGTCCTACAACAAATTTGATTTGCAGGAACTGGCGAAACGCGCGCCCGGTTTCGATTTTGCCGCGATATTGTCGGTGAACGGGCAGGCGGTGCCGGAGGTTCTGGTGTCGCAACCCGATGCCATTGCCGGCATTGCCAGACTGGTTGCCGCGGCACCGCTGGCCGTGCTGAAGGATCAGATGCTGGTGCGCAGCCTCGAATCCTATGCCGATTATCTGAGCGATGATATCGCGCAGGCGAATTTCGCTTTTTACGGCACGGAGTTGAGCGGCACGCCCGAGCGTCAGCCGCGCTGGAAACGCGCGGTTGATTTCGCCGTTGGCGTGGTGCCCGATGAAATCAGCCAGGTCTATGTGGCGCGGCATTTCCCGCCCGAAACCAAGGCCGCCATGGACCAGCTGGTTGCCAATGTGCTGGCGGCGATGGGGCGGCGCATTGATGCGCTGACGTGGATGGGCGCTGAAACCAAGGCCAAGGCGCGGGAAAAGCTCAGCCGGTTCACCACCAAGATCGGCTATCCGGAGCGCTGGCGGGATTACACCGGCCTCGAAATCACCGGCAATGATTTGTTCGGCAATGCCTGGCGGTCGAATGAATTCGATTTCGATGATGACCGCTCGAAGCTGGGCGGGCCGATCCGGCGCTGGGAATGGTTCATGACGCCGATGACCATCAACGCCTATGCCAATTTCGGCATGAATGAAATCGTGTTCCCGGCCGCCATATTGCAGCCGCCGTTTTTTGATGCCGATGCGGATGCGGCAGTGAATTATGGCGCCATCGGTGCCGTCATCGGCCATGAAGTCAGCCATCATTTCGACGATCAGGGCTCGAAATATGATGCCGACGGGCGTCTGCACAGCTGGTGGTCGAAGGATGACCTCGAACGCTTCAAGGCGCTCGGAAAAAAGCTGGTGGCGCAATATGATGCCTATGAACCATTTCCCGGCCAGCATGTGCAGGGTGCGCTGACGCTGGGGGAAAATATCGGCGATCTGGCCGGGCTGGCGGTTGCCTATGATGCCTATCATGCCAGTCTCGGTGGCAAGTCGGCGCCAGTGATCGACGGGCTGACGGGCGATCAGCGCTTTTTCCTCGGCTGGGCGCAGGTGTGGCGGCGCAAGGTGCGCGAAGCCGAAGCGCATCAGCGATTGTTGACCGACCCGCATGCGCCTGAACAATATCGCGCCGATATCGTGCGCAATTTCGACGCCTGGGTTGATGCCTTTCAACCGCAACCGGACGGAAAACTGGTGTTACCGCCCGAAGAGCGGGTAAAAATCTGGTGATTGCGTTGGATGGTTGAGTTGGGCGGGGCTTGCAGTTAAGGCAGCGCAGGGCTGTGCGGGCGTGGCGGAACTGGTAGACGCAACGGACTTGAAAGCCAAAACTTGAGTGCGCCCGCGGGAAACCCGGGACGTAGAACCGCTCAAATTCGGGGGAACCTGTTTTTACTGGCAATCCCGAGCCAAGCCGGCGACAAGCTGCCGGAAGGTGTAGAGACTAGACGGGCGGCACCTACAGCCATGGCGGGCAGATGCCCGCCGGCCAGGGTGAAGGGATAGTCCAGACCACAAACGTCGGCCCTGTGGCGTATTCGGGCGGGCGGCGGCGAAAGCCGTAGCTGGTACGAAAATCCGTAGGAAAGCAATTTCCGTGCCGGTTCGATCCCGGCCGCCCGCACCAGCTCCCGCCAGAGGGCACAACTCTCCCCTCAGCTACAGCCGCTGGTTGCGCCGCAGGTGTCGCATTTCTCGCAGGTGCCATTGCGGACCATGGTGAAATTCGAACATTCCGGGCAGATATTGCCGGTATAACCGCGCAGGATTGCCTGTTGGCGGCGTTCGGCGGCGATATCGGGCGCGGACTCGGCGTGGGCCGGGGCTGCGAATAATTCGCCGGTGCTGGCATCCGCGACTGGGCTGACGGGGCTGCGCGCTGGCCGGGCCGGAAATTCGCGCGCGGAATCATCCTCGGCAATGTCTTCGGCCAATGCCTTGGCACGTTCCTCGTAATCGCGGCGATAGGCAAGAGCTTCTTCGTTGCGTTCCGTCTGCACGGGCTTCAATGCAAGCACATTCGATCCGGAAAAGGCACTGCTGGAATCGAATGCCGTCTTGTCAGTGTAGCCGCGCACCAGCCCCTTGGAGAATGGTGTGGAACGGCCTTCCTGAATGCCGCGCCCCAGAGCCGTGTTGCGGAAATCCCAATCGTCGACATGCGCCAGATCATGGCGATCGAGATAGGATACCGCCAGTTCGCGGAACACATAGTCGATGATCGACGTGGCATTTTTGATGGCGTCATTGCCAATGACGATCCCGGCCGGTTCGAAGCGAGTGAAGGTGAAGGCTTCGACGAATTCCTCCAGCGGCACGCCATATTGCAGCCCGAGAGACACGGCGATTGCGAAATTGTTCATCATCGCACCAAAGGCAGCGCCTTCCTTGTGCATGTCGATGAAGATTTCCCCCAGCCGGCCATCGTCGAATTCACCGGTGCGCAGATACACCTTGTGGCCGCCGACATTGGCTTTCTGGGTATAGCCCTTGCGCCGGTTGGGCAGCTTCTCGCGTTCGTGGACGATTCGTTCGACCAGGCGCTCGACGATCTTTTCCGTGACCTTGACGGCCTGCGCCGTCGCTGGCGCGGCAGCCAGTTCCTCCGCGGCGTCATCGTCATTGTCATCGGCTACCAGCGACGCATTCAGTGGTTGCGACAATTTCGAGCCATCGCGGTAAAGCGCATTGGCTTTCAGCGCCAGTTTCCACGACAGCAGATAGGCGGCCTTGCAATCCTCGACGCTGGCGTCGTTCGGCATGTTGATGGTTTTTGAAATGGCGCCGGAAATGAACGGCTGGGCTGCAGCCATCATGCGGATGTGGCTTTCCGCCGACAGATAACGCTTGCCGATGCGGCCACAGGGCGTGGCGCAATCGAACACCGGATAATGCGATTCCTGCAGATGCGGCGCGCCTTCCAGAGTCATGGCGCCGCAGACATGCAGATTGGCGGCGTCGATCTCATTCTTGCTGAAGCCAAGCGCTTCCAGCATCTGGAAGGAGGGATCGTTCAATTGCGCATCGTCAAAGCCCAGGGTGTCGCGGCAGAAATCCGCGCCCAGGGTCCAGCGGTTGAAGGCAAAGCGAATGTCGAAGGCGGATTCCAGCGCCTGATTGAGCGCGGCAATCTGCGCCTCGCCAAAGCCCCTGGCAGCGAGTGTTGCGGAATTGATCGCCGGCGCCTGATTGAGATTGCCATGGCCGACGGTATAGGCGGTGATTTCGGCAATGTCGCTTTCGCCATAGCCCAGCGCGCGCAGCGCCTCGGGCACGGCGCGGTTGATGATCTTGAAATAGCCGCCGCCCGCCAGTTTCTTGAACTTCACCAGCGCGAAGTCGGGCTCGATCCCGGTCGTGTCGCAATCCATCACCAGCCCGA
>CAZIAA010000122.1:0-5300 GCA_964537365.1 uncultured Sandaracinobacter sp. | reverse complement strand
GGCCTTTTCCCCGGCGACGCTGGCCAGATAGCGGCTGCGTGCGGCTTGCGACAGATTGCGGATGCGGCCCCAGAAATCCAGCTCGAAGCCCGGAATGCCGATGCTGACATCATGGCGGGTTCCGGTTACGGGCGCTCCACCCGTGCTGACGGCGGGCAGGCGGCTGCGCGTGCTGGCGGCCTGGCCGGCGATTTCCGGCAGCAGGTCGCCACGCTGGACCCGATAGAGCGCGCGCGCCTCGGCAATCTGGGCTGTCGCAACCGCGAGATCGCGGTTGTGAGTCAGGCCATGGGCAATCAGTGCGCGCAGCCGTTCGTCGGGGAAATACCCGGCATAACCGATGGCCGTGGCGTTGACGGCGCTGGCGTCCGCGGGCGCCATGTCGGGAAAACTGGCTGCAATGGGGGCGGGTGGTGTGACATGGCGCGGCGCGAGATTGCAGCCGGCCAGCAGCAGAGCGGTCGCCAGGACGGCGAATGCAGCGGATCCGCGGCGGGCCCTGTGCGCCATGTACGGCGGGCGGATCATGCCGGGCCTCCGTCAATCGGTTCATGTGCTTCATGCACCGGCCGGCCGCGATTGATCCAGCGGCGGATCGACAGATAGAACAGCGGCGTGAAGAAGATACCCAGCAGGGTTGCCGCCAGCATGCCGCCGATGACGCCGGTGCCGACGGCGATGCGGCTGGCGGCGCCAGCGCCGCTGGCAAAGAACAGCGGGATCATGCCGCCGATAAAGGCCAGCGATGTCATGATGATGGGGCGCAGCCGCAGGCGCACGGCGCTCAGTGTCGCCTCCAGCGGGGTCTTGCCGGATTCCTCTTCCTCGATGGCGAATTCGACGATGAGAATGGCGTTCTTGGCGGCAAGACCGATGATGGCGATCAGGCCGACGTTGAAATAGATGTCGCCGGAAAGCCCGCGCAGCGTGGTGGCCAATATCGCCCCCAGCACCCCCAGCGGCACCACCAGCAGCACGGCAACCGGCACCGACCAGCTTTCGTAAAGCGCTGCCAGCAGCAGGAAGACGATCAGGAATGACAGCCCGAGAAGTGCTCCCACCTGTCCGCCGGCCTGTTGTTCCTCCAGGCTGGTGCCGGTCCATTCATAGCCGAAACCTTCCGGCAGATTCTCAGCCAGCCGCGCGATTTCCGCCATGGCGTCGCCCGAGGAATAGCCGGGGGCGGCGCTGCCGGAAATCTTCATCGAGGAATAGCCATTATAGCGTTGCAACTGCTGCGGGCCGGTGCTCCATTCCACTGTCGTGAAGCTGCTGAACTGCACCATATCTCCGTCGGTGTTGCGGACCCGCAATGCCAGCACATCGGCCGGTGTCATGCGGTAGGGCGCGTCGGCCTGCAGCATCACCCGCAGCACCCGGCCATTATAGGTGAAGTCATTGGCATAGGCGGAGCCGAAGGTAATCCCGAGGGTGCCGTTGATATCGCCGATCGACAGCCCGAGCGCGCGCGCCTTCACGCGGTCGACGGTCACTTTCAGGCGCGGCGCATATTCCTCACCTTCGGGGCGGACATCCACCAGCACCTGGCTTTGCTGGGCAGCCGCCAGCAATTGATTGCGGGCATCCAGCAACGCATCCTGGCCCCGGCCAGCCAGATCCTTCAGGCGGAAATTGAAGCCGCTGGAGGTGCCGAGTTCCGGGATCGCCGGCAGGTTCATGGCAAATGCAGTGGCCTGCTGGATGCCGTAAAATTCCTGATTGGCGGCGTTGACGATGGAAATGGCATCCTGGCCCTTGCCCTTGCGCTCGTCCCAGTGCTTCAGCTGCACGAAGGTCATGGCATTGGCCTGGCCCTGGCCGAAAAAGCTGAAGCCGCGCACAATTACCATATTCTCGACTTCGTCGCGCCCCTGATAGAATTTCTCCACCTGGGAAATGGCTTCATTGGCGCGCGGCCGGGTGGCGCCGGGCGGGGCCTGGATCGCGGTCATGATGACGCCCTGATCCTCGATTGGCAGAAAGCCGGTTGGCATGCGCAGGAACAATATGGCGGTCAGCCCGACCATCAGCAGGAACACCGCCAGCCAGCGCAATGGCCGGCTGAGGATTGTTCCAACGGCCCCCTGATAGCGCCGGGTGGTGCGGCCGAACCAGCGATTGAAGCGGGCAAAGAACCGGGTCAGCGGATTGCGCGAGCTTGCCTCCCGTTGCGGGTCATGCGGCTTCAGGAAGCTGGCGCAAAGCGCTGGCGTCAGCGTCAGCGCCAGAAATGCGGAAAAACCGATAGAGACGATCAGGGTAACTGCGAATTGCCGATAGATGCCGCCGGTTGAGCCCGGAAAAAAGCTCATCGGCACGAACACCGCCATCAACACCAGAGTGATGCCGATGACGGCGCCGGTGATCTGGTGCATGGCCTTCACCGTGGCGTCATGCGGGGACAGCCCTTCCTCGGTCATCAGCCGCTCGACATTTTCAATGACGACGATGGCATCATCGACGAGGATGCCGATGGCCAGCACCATGGCGAACAGCGACAGCACGTTGATGGAATAGCCCATGATCGACAGCCCGGCACAAGCGCCCAGCAAGGCAATCGGCACGACGATGGAGGGGATAAGGGTGGCACGCCAGTTCTGCAGGAACAGGAACATCACCAGAAACACCAGCACCATGGCTTCGACCAGCGTCAGCACCACTTCGCTGATCGATGTGGAAATGAAGCGGGTGGTGTCGAAGGGGATGACCCACTGGATATCGGCTGGAAAATTGGGTTCCAGTTCATGCAGACGGGCGCGGACTCCCTTGACGGCATCCAGCGCATTGGCGCCGGTTGCCAGCTGGACTGCCATCATCGCCGCCGGCTGGCCGTCGAGGGTGTCGGCCGAGCCATAGGACAGCAGCCCCATTTCGACACGCGCGACATCGCCGAGCGTGACGGTCGATCCATCCGGGTTGGCGCGCAGGATGATATGGCGAAATTCTTCCGGCGTGGTCAGCCGGCCCTGGGTAATGACGGTGGCATTCAGTTCGGTATCATTGGCCAGCGGCAGGTCACCCAGCTGACCACCGGGGTTCTGGCTGTTCTGTTCGCGCACGGCGGCCAGCGCTTCGGCAGCGGACAGGTTGAAGGAGGCCAGTCGGTCGGGGTTGAGCCAGATGCGCATGGCATAGGGCGATGCGAACAGGCGGACGTCGCCAATGCCGTCGACGCGGCGCAATTCTTCCAGCACGCGTGAATCGGCAAAATTGCCCAGATCCTCGATCGTCGTTGCGCCCGTCATCGAGCGCAGGCCGACCATCATCAGGAAGTTGGAATTCGCCTTGCGCACCGGCATGCCCTGGCGGCGCACTTCTTCCGGCAGTCGCGGCTCTACCAGCTTCATGCGGTTCTGCACTTCCATCTGCGCGACATCGATGTTGGCGCCGCTTTCGAAAGTGACGGTGAGCGAGCCGGAACCATTGGCCCGCGATGTGCCTTCCATATAGAGCAGATGCTCGACGCCATTCAATTGCTGCTCGATCACCTGGGTCACGCTTTGTTCGAGCGTTTCGGCGTCGGCGCCAGGATAGGTGAAGGAGATATCGAGTGAGGGCGGCGCGACGGTTGGATATTGTTCGACCGGCAGCGATGGCAGGGCGATCAGGCCCAGCAGCGAAATCAGCAGCGCCACGACCCAGGCAAAGACTGGTCTTTCGATGAAGAAGAACGGCATCGATCAGCGACTTTTGGGCTGCGCGTCGGCGGAGGCCGCACCGTCCGCGGGCTGTTCACCCTGGGGCGCCATTTCGGATTCGACGATGCGGACGGGCTTGCCCGACTGCACTTTCTGCAGATTGGAGACGATCACCTTGTCACCCGGCTTGAGACCGCCCGTTACGACCCAGTTCGCGCCGCGCAGATCACCCAGACCGACCGGCCGCACTTCGGCATTGCCTTCGGCATTGACGACGGTCACTGCGCCGCCATTGGGAGTGACGCTGACGGCGCGCTGAGGCACGAGTATGGCATCCTGGCGCGTACCGGCATAGATTCGGGCGCGCACAAACTGTCCTGGCAGCAGCATATTGCCGGGGTTTGGAAATTCGGCCCGCAGCTCGGCGGAATCGGTGGATTCATTCAATGACGGCGAGAGGAAGTCCAGCAGCCCGGTCTGACTGAAGATGGTGCCGTCTTCCAGTTGCAGTTCAACTCGCACGGAATCGAAGCTTGGCAGATTGAGCTTGCCGGACTCGATGTCGCGGCGCACTGCCAGCAGGTCCGAACTGGATTGGGAGAAATTCACGTAAATCGGGTTGATCTGCTCCACCACCGTCAACAATGTCGCTTCATTGGCGGAGACCAGCGCTCCTTCGGTGACGAGGGCGCGGCCGGCGCGGCCGGCAATCGGCGAAGTGACGGCGGTGTAGCCGAGGTCGAGCTGGGCGCGGGCCAGTTGCGCGCGCGCCTGCAGCACATCGGCTTCGGCGGCGTTCATGCGCGTGACGGCATCGTCATATTCCTGCCGCGAAATGGCCTGCTCTTTCAGCAGCGGCTCATAGCGGCTGACGTCCTGTTTGGCGTTGCGGGCGCTGGCTTCGGCCCGCTGCAGGGCAGCCTTGGCGGCGGTGGCATCGGCCTGCATTTCGCGCGGATCGATGCGGAACAGCACCTGCCCGGCGCGCACGTCGGAGCCTTCAGGATAGACCAGCTTGTCGACGATGCCAGTGACGCGCGCGCGCACCTGCGCCGTACGCACGGCCTGCAGACGCGCCGGCAATTCAATGATATTGGGGATCGGCTCGGTGCGCACAACCACGACCTGAACCGGCACCGGCGGCGCTTCGGGCGGCTTCTGATTGGAACAGGCCGTCGCCAGCAGCGGCAGCATCAGCAGCGACAGCAGAATGCCAAGCCGGCCTCTGACAGTGTGCCGATTGACGCCTGATTGTCTGTGCGCGTGGGATTGTCTGCGTGCGCGGGGCTGGGCGGTGGCTCTGCTGTTCATTGTGCGCTGCATCAACTCTGTTGCCACCACCTGTCAACCCCGCAAACCGCGACAGGGAGGGGACATGGCGGCTGCAACATGCACGCATGGCACAAAATCCGGCATTCGGCCGCCAGCGCTGCGGGCGCGGGCTTGATCGGGTGGAAGTGCCTGCCTCGGGCTGTTTTTGTGCCATTCGCAGCTATCCGCTGACGATATCGGTCACCGGGTCCGACAGGCTGCCGGCGACTCCCGACACGATGCCAGGCAGGTGATTGGTCTCGCGCTCGATCATGCGTTGCACTGCAATTGGCCCCGGTCCCTTGTGCAGAGCGTGCAGCTGGCGGATATTTTCTGCATCGGCATGGGTGC
>CAZIAA010000121.1:0-5314 GCA_964537365.1 uncultured Sandaracinobacter sp. | reverse complement strand
GGCGATGCGGGTCTGACCGGACGCAAGATCATCGTCGACACTTATGGCGGCGCTGCCCCCCATGGCGGAGGCGCCTTCAGCGGCAAGGACCCGACCAAGGTCGACCGTTCGGCGGCCTATGCCGCACGCTATCTGGCCAAGAATATCGTTGCTGCTGGCTTTGCGCGCAAGGCGACGATCCAACTGTCCTATGCCATTGGCGTATCCGAACCGCTGTCGATCCTGGTCGACACCCATGGCACCGGCACCATCGCCGAAGATCGGCTGGAAGCCGCGCTGCCACGGGTTCTCAGCCTGTCACCGGCCGGCATCCGCCAGCATCTGAAGCTGAACAAGCCGATTTACGAACGCACTGCCGCCTATGGCCATTTCGGCCGCAGCCCGGATGCCGATGGCGGTTTCAGCTGGGAAAAGACCGACCTCGTCGAAGCTCTGCGCGCCGCCCTCTGAAACAACGGCTGGCCGCATCGACCGCGCTGGTCAGTCGTCTTTCCGCACCAATGTGCCGGCACCCCGGCGGGTGAATATCTCCAGCAGCATGGCATGTGGAATCCGGCCATCGAGGACGACGGCCGCATCGACACCATTTTCGACGGCATGCACACAGGTCTGCATTTTCGGAATCATGCCACCGGAAATGGTGCCATCGGCCACCAGCGCATCGATCTGTCGTGGCGTGAGATCGGTCAGCAGTGTCTTTTCCTGCGACAGCACCCCCGGCACATCGGTCAGCAGGAACAGCCGCGCCGCGCCCAGCGCTGCTGCAACGGCGCCGGCGCAGGTATCGGCGTTGATGTTATAGGTGTGCCCGTCGACACCGGCGCCGATCGGCGCCACCACTGGAATGATGTCCGCCGCCCCCAGCACATCCAGCACATGGCGGTCGATCCGGGCCGGTTCGCCGACAAAGCCCAGATCCACCACCTGCTCGATGGCGCTGCCGGGGTCGCGGGTGCGGCGCGTGGCCTTTTCGGCGCGGATGAGATTGGCGTCCTTGCCCGACAGGCCGACTGCACGGCCGCCGGCTTCGTTGATCCAGCGCACCAGTTCCTTGTTGATGAGCCCGAGCACCATTTCCGCCACTTCGGCGGTGGCGGCATCGGTCACCCGCAGGCCATCGACAAAGCGGCTTTCCTGCCCCAGCCGCTTGAGCATATTGCCGATCTGCGGCCCGCCGCCATGCACCACCACCGGGCGGATGCCGACCGCCTTCAGCAGCACGATATCCTCGGCAAAATCCCGCGCCAGCTTCGGATCACCCATGGCATGGCCGCCATATTTCACCACGAAAGTGGCGCCGGCATAGCGCTGCAGATAGGGCAAGGCTTCGACCAGCACACCAGCCTTGGCAAGAAGCCTGGGGTCGGGCGCGTACTGGCTGTCGGAATCGGGCTGTGTCGTCATGGTTCAGCGCCTTTGCATCCCGGCGGTGGAAAGAAAAGCCCCGCAAAAGAAAAGCACCGGAGATTGCCGCGCCACGCCCTGCAGAGATCTGCGCGCGCCGGGTGCTCTTGGGCGCCCGGCTTCAATAACGCCGCAACAGCCCGGCCAGACAGCCCTGGATGCGCACTCTTGACGGCAGATAGGATTGCGATTCATACAGCCGGTTGGCCGGATCCAGCCGCACCATGCCCTTATCGCGGTGCAGATATTTGAGCGTCGCTTCGGCGGAATCAATCAGCGCCACGACGATTTCGCCATCGCGGGCATCCTCGGTCTTGCGGATGATGGCAAAATCGCCATCGAAAATCCCGGCGTCGATCATGGAATCACCGCTGACCTGCAGGACATAATGTTCGCCGCCACCCAGCAGCGCCGCAGGCACGGCCAGTTCCTCATGGTCCTCGATCGCTTCGATGGGGAGACCAGCAGCGATTCGGCCAACCAGCGGCAGCAACTGCACCGGCGCATCGGCATGATTGTTGTCCGCCGGGCGCAAGCCCGGCGCGGCCCGGCGCTGGCGGGTGCGGGCCTGCGCCATGTCGACGATATCGCCGCCATCCGCTGTTGCTGCCGCATCAGCCGGCAAGCGCAACACTTCCAGCGCGCGCGCACGATTGGGCAGGCGACGCAGAAACCGGCGTTCCTCCAGCGCACCGATCAGCCGGTGAATGCCGGATTTCGACTTCAGCCCGACGGCCTGTTTCATTTCCTCGAAAGACGGTGAAACGCCCGTCTCCGACAGGTGGCGATGAATGAACAGCAACAGCTCATGCTGTTTGGGAGTCAGCATGCCGAGGCTCCGTCGCAAAAGAACACGACGGGAACATTAGAAGAATTTTTTCGCATCGGTCAAGGGCCGATGCGAATCAGTCGCCAATCAGCAGCCGCCTGGTCGCGCTTTCGACATCGGCCTGCCGCATCAATGCCTCTCCGACGAGAAAGCAGGAAATCCCTGCTGCTTTCAGCCGCAGCAGATCGGCATTGCTGAACAACCCGGATTCGCCCACCACCATGCGACCATCCGGAACCATTGCCGCCAGTCTTTCGCTGACCGCAATGTCCACCGCCATGGTCTTCAGATTGCGGTTGTTGACTCCAATCAATGGCGTGCGCAGGCGCAATGCGCGCTGCAATTCGGCGTCGTCATGCACTTCGACCAGCACATCCATGCCGAGATCAAAGGCGCGCGCTTCGAATTCCGCAAGTTCGGAATCGCTCAGTGCAGCAACGATCAGCAGGATGGCATCCGCCCCCAGCGCGCGCGATTCCGCGATCTGCCAGGAATCGACGATGAAATCCTTGCGCAACGCCGGCAGGCCGGGGGCAGCCGCCCGCGCCATGGTCAGAAACGAATCTTCACCCTGAAAATAAGGCTTATCCGTCAGCACCGACAGGCAGGTGGCGCCCCCAGCTGCATAAGCGCGGGCAAGCGCCGGCGGATCGAAATCGGCGCGGATCAGGCCCTTGGATGGGCTGGCCTTCTTGATTTCGGCAATGAGACCAAAGCGTCCTTCGGCCTGCGCCCGGGCGAGCGCGGCGGCAAAACCGCGCGGCGGACCGTTGCCAGCCGGGTCCAGCGCCGATTCCGGCAATTGCGCCTTGCGCGCGGCAACATGGGCGCGCTTTCGTTCCAGAATCGGCTGCAAAGTGTCGGACATCAGTGAAAACCCCGGCTCAGAACATCAGGATCAGCGAAAGGCGATGAAGCGCGCCAATGTCTCCGCCGCAGCACCCGATTGCAGTGCCGTGGTGGCGTCGGCAATAGCCTGAGGCCAGTTGCGCCCGTCCAGCGTCAGCGCCGCAGCGGCATTGGCAATCACCACAGCACGATAGGCCGGCCGGCCCTGCCCCTGCAACAAGCGTTGCAGTTCGGCGGCATTTTCGGCCGGACTCCCGCCCGCGACATCGGCGCGGGGGTACAGGCCCAGACCATGCCCGGCCGGATCGAAGATCTCGTGCGCGACACTGCCATCAGCGCGCGCCCGGCACAATTCGGTCGGGCTGTGCGCCGCCACTTCATCGAGGCCGTCGCCATGCACCGCCAGAATTTCTTCCCCACCGAGATTGACACCTGCGCGGGCAATCACTTCCAGCCATTGCGGCGCCGGCACGCCGATCATCTGTCGCCGCACTTCGGCCGGATTGGCCAAAGGCCCGATCAGGTTGAAGATCGTCCGCTGCCCCAATGCCTTGCGCGCCGCCGCCACCCGCGCCAGCGCCGGATGAAAGCGCGGCGCGAACAGGAATGTCACGCCAGTTGCGAACAGACAGGCTTCGACCCGATCGAGCGGCAGATCGCCCTGCCAGCCAAGCGCCTCCAGCACATCGGCCGTGCCCGAACGCGAGGAAGCGCCGCGATTGCCATGCTTGGCCACCGGCACGCCGGCAGCGGCAACAACGAATGTGGTCGCAGTCGAGATATTGAGGCTGTGCGAACCATCGCCGCCAGTGCCGCACAGATCAATGGCGCCATCGGGGGCGGCAATGCGATGCATGCGTTGCCGCAAGACCCGCGCCGCCGCCGTCAGTTCGGCCGCGGTTTCGCCGCGTTCGGCCAGCGCGCGCAGAAAGGCCATGATCGAAGCATCGGCGACACTGCCGCCAATGATGGCGTCAAAGGCCTCGGTCGCCGTGTCGAGATCGAGCGGCGTAGCCGGATCGGGCAGATGCGCGGTCGACACAGTCATGCCGCCAGCCCTTGCGGGCTGCGGTGCGGGATGCCGGCGCTATCGAGGAAATTGGCCAGCAATGCATGGCCATGTTCAGTCGCGACGGATTCGGGGTGGAACTGCACGCCATGGATCGGATGCGTCCGATGCCGCAGACCCATGATCACGCCGTCGCGGGCAGTCGCCGTCACTTCCAGCGCGTCGGGGAAATCGGCGGAATCGACGATCAGGCTGTGATAGCGCGTCGCCATGAACGGCGAGGGCAGACCGCGAAACACCGACTGCCCTTCATGCAGCACGGCATCGGTCTTGCCATGCATGAGCACGGGGGCAGGCACGACCTTGCCGCCAAAGGCCTGGCCAATGGCCTGATGCCCGAGGCACACACCCAGCAGCGGCAGATCGCGCGCGGCGGCCGCCGCAATCAGTTCCAGACAGATGCCGGCTTCATTGGGCGTGCATGGCCCCGGCGACAGCAGGATTGCAGCCGGTGCGCGCGCCATGGCCTCGGCGACGGTCAGGGCATCATTGCGCCTGACTTCTGCCTCTGCGCCCAGCTGTTGCAGATATTGCACCAGATTGAAGGTGAAACTGTCGTAATTGTCGATGACCAGAATCATTTTTGAGTGTTCGCAATCGCCAGAAAATCCGCTGCCTTCAGGCTGGCGCCGCCAATCAGCGCGCCATCCACATGCGGGACGGCCAGCAGTTCGGCGGCATTGCCGGGCTTCACCGAACCGCCATAGAGGATGCGCGTCCCCGGCGCCACCGTGGCGGCGATTTCGGCGTGAATTTCCGCCACCTGTTCAGGCGTCGGCGTACGCCCGCTGCCGATCGCCCAGACTGGTTCATAGGCGATCACCACATCCGCGCCTTCGGGCACCGATTCCCGCAGCTGGCGGCTGATGACGGCGACAGCCTGGCCGGAATCACGCTCAGCCAGCGTTTCGCCGACACAGATGATTGGCCTGAGACCTGCGCGCAGCACCGCGCGCGCCTTGGCCTGCACCATGGCGCTGGTTTCGGCATGGTCGGCGCGGCGTTCGGAATGGCCGACGATGATATATTCCGCCCCGGCATCGGCCAGCATTTCGGCGGCAATATCGCCAGTATGCGCGCCCGATTCCCCGGCATGGCAATCCTGCGCACCAATCGCCACACGGCTGTCCCCGCCGTGCCCCCGCGCCAGATCGGCAAATTGC
>CAZIAA010000120.1:0-5318 GCA_964537365.1 uncultured Sandaracinobacter sp. | reverse complement strand
GCATCGACAAAGCCCGACAGCACCCGCGCGGTGTCCTCGATGGTTTCGCCGCGGCCAAGCTGCATGTCATGGGCCGCGAGAGTGATGGCGCTGCCGCCCAGCTGGCGCATGGCGACATCAAAGGACAGGCGCGTGCGCGTGCTGGGCTTTTCGAACAGACTGGCGAGGATCGCGCCATCGAGCGGCGCATCCGCATCGGCCATGCCCTGCGGCAGCCCGCGGCGTGCTTTCTTGCGCGCCTGCGCGGCATCGAGCACCAGCCGCAGGCCGCCCGGCCCGAGATCGGACAGATTGAGCAGATGTCTGAGACCGATCATCCCGCATTCTCCACGGCAAAGCTGGCGGCGGCGGCCGACAGCCGGTCGATGAATTCGCGGATCTCGGCCTCACCGATATTGAGCGGCGGCAGAATACGCAAAACATTGTCGCCGGCGGCAACCGTCAGCAGGCCGTGGTGATCGCGGGCATGGGCCATGAAATCGCTGCTGCTGGCATTCAGCTTCAGGCCCAGCAACAGCCCTTCGCCCCGCAAGTCGGCAAACAGGTCGTGGTTGGGTATGAGCTGGTTGATGGCGGCGCGCAGCCGATCGGCGGTCTGCCGCACCCGTGGCAGGAAATCCGGTTCCAGCACGATATCCAGCACTGCGTTCACCGCCGCCATGGCCAGCGGATTGCCGCCATAGGTCGAGCCATGGCGGCCGGCGACCATGCCGCGCGCCGCCTTTTCGGTGGCGAGGCAGGCACCAACCGGAAAGCCGCCGCCAATGCCCTTGGCAATGGCCATGATGTCGGGCGTGATGCCATATTGTTCATAGGCAAACAGCGTGCCGGTGCGGCCAACGCCGGTCTGCACTTCATCCAGCACCAGCAGCAGATCCCGCGCATCGGCCAGCCGGCGCAGGCCGGTCAGAAATTCCGCCGTTGCGGCACGGATGCCGCCCTCGCCCTGGATCGGCTCCAGCAGGAAACCGGCGACGGAATCATCGATGGCGGCTTCGGCCGCCGCCAGATCGTTGAACGGCACGGTGCGAAACCAGTCCGCCATGGGTTCGAAACCCGTGTGCAGCTTTTCCTGATCGGTGGCCGAAATGGTCGCCAGCGTGCGGCCATGAAAGGCATTGGAAAAGGTGATCAGGCGGAATTTCTGCGGCTGGCCGCCGGCATAATGATAGCTGCGCGCGGTCTTGATCGCGCATTCGACGGCTTCGGCGCCGGAATTGGTGAAGAACACCGTATCGGCAAATGTGTGCTGCACCAGCCGCAGCGCCGCCGATTCAGCCTGTGGCGAGGCATAGAGATTGGAGACATGCATCAGTTGCGCTGCCTGTTTCTGGAGGGCCTGCACCAGATGCGGGTGACCATGCCCCAGCAGATTGACGGCTATGCCGCTGGAAAAATCCAGCCATTTGCGGCCACCCGCATCATAAAGCCAGGCGCCGTCGCCGCGCACCGGCGCCACATCGCAGCGCGCATAAACCGGCATCAACGCAGAAATTGCCATGCAACACCCCATATTCCTGACAGCGGGTTATCGCCTTCCCGGCGTTAGCCGATATCGCTGCCCCAAATCACTGCCTTGCCTGCGCAACCGGAATTCATCTGCGCGCCGGCCGGACTGTGCCCGAATGAAATGCCGCGCCCGAAAACAAAAAACGGTGGCGCTCGCTGCCACCGTTTTTCCAGTTCGCCCGTCATCATTACGGTGTCAGGCGCGCAATTTCCACCCCGATCTCAACAACAGCACCGCGACAACCCACAACAGCACGCACAAACCGCCAATAATCGCCAGGCCGATTCCAACGGGCGCTTCGGCAACACCGGTGAAACCAGCGCGAAAGCCGTCGATCATATAATAGAAGGGGTTGGCAAGGCTCATCTGGCGCGCAACTTCGGGCAGCACATGAATGGAATAAAAAGTCCCCGACAACAAGGTCAGCGGCTGAATGAGGAAATTGGTAACGGCGGCACCATGCTCGAACTTGTCGGCCCAGATGCCGGTAATGACACCAATGAGACCAAGCAGAATGCCACCCAAAGTGCCCTCCAGCAGCACCAGCGGCAGATTGGCGATAGAGACATCAATGCCCGGCCAGGCCAGCATGGCCACCCAGATGGCGAGGCCGACCGCCCAGGCGCGCGTGACGCAGGCGGCGACATAGCAGAACAGCAATTCCCCCGCCGACAAGGGCGGCAGCAGCACATCGATGATGGTGCCATGGATCTTGCCGATCATGATCGACGACAGGCTGTTCTGGAAGCTGTTCTGCGCCATGCCCATGACAATGAGGCCCGGCGCCAGAAAAGTGGTAAAGGGAATGCCGTTCACCTCACCTTGCGCGCGACCCAGCGCCAGTGTAAAAATGGCCAGGAAAATCAATGTGGTGGCTGCAGGCGCCCAGATACTCTGCAACTGCACCTTGAAGAAACGCCGCACTTCCTTCAAATAGAGGGTATAGATTCCAAGCCAGTTGAAGCGGTGAATGACAGGTTCACCCGGCGGCCGCAGTGCAGATGGCGGTGTCGGTGACAGGGTCGGTGGCGGGGCCGACGGCAATGTCGATGCCCCGGTCGGCAGTGGGGCAGTCGAAAGCGGGGCAGTTGTCTGCGGAGCTTGGCTGGCGTCGGAATCTGGCATGATTTGACACGCTTCCTATCGGCACAGTCCGGCACCTGCAAGTGCGACCTGTGCCGATAGGAAGCGCAAACAGAAAACGGAACAGATATCTATGGCCTGGACAGACGAGCGCGTCGAACTGCTGCGAAAATACTGGGACGAAGGGCATTCCGCCAGCCAGATCGCGGAATTGCTGGGCGATGGCCTGTCGCGCAATGCCGTCATCGGCAAAGCGCATCGGCTGGGACTGGCAGCGCGGCCGTCGCCGCTGAAAAAGGGCGAAGTGGCAAAAACGCCACGCCCGCGCGCCGCGCGGGCGAAAACCGCCAAGACAGCAAAGCCGGCCACCGAGGCAGCACCGGCCAAGACCGCGACAGCCGTCGCCGACAGCAAGCCAGCGGGCACACCGGGCAGCGCCGACACACCGCCGCCCGCCGCCGGGGCGGCCGCAGCCCCCGTCACGGATGCGCCCGCCCGCAGCCAGCCACCGGCACCGGCCGCGAGGTCTCAGCCGGCCCGCCCGGCCGCAGAGACCATGGTGTCAGGCGCGGAATCCGCCATCCCTGCGGCATCGGCGCCGGCTTCGAACCGGGCGCGCGGCAAAAAGGGCCGGGTGGCGCTGCTCGACCTCAATGACCGCATCTGCAGATGGCCGATCGGCCACCCGGACAAGGCCAATTTTCATTTCTGCGGCCGGCCGGTCAATCCCGGCTTTCCTTATTGCCCCGAACATTGTCTGGAAGCCTATCAGGCGCAGGTGCCACGCAAGGACCGCGCCACCATCGGCGGACAGCCGAATGCGCCCCGGGGCCGGTTCGGCAATAATCTGCCGCGGCCGCGCTGACACACCACTGGCGAATTTCGCCTGACAGCAGTATCGGCAACACTGGCCGCAGCGGACGCTCGGCCGTCGTTCCTTCGGCTTCATCGGACAAAGTGCAACATCCATGAGCAACAGCTGGGTTTCCTGAATGATGGGCAAGAAATGCGTGGACAGCGCACCTCTGCGTGTCGGCCTCGCCGGCCTCGGCACGGTTGGCGGCGGAGTCATCCGGCTGCTGGACGCCAATGCCGATCTGATCTGCCGCCGGGCCGGCCGGCCGATCCACATCACCGCGGTATCCGCCCGCAACCGCACCCGTGACCGGGGCGTCGATCTGTCCGCCTTCGCCTGGGAGGATGATCCGGGCGCATTGGCCCGGCGCGAGGATGTCGATGTCATCGTCGAACTGATGGGCGGCAGCGACGGTCCGGCGCTGACCCTCGCCCGGGCGACATTGCAGGGCGGCAAGCCGCTGGTGACCGCCAACAAGGCCATGATCGCCCATCATGGGCTGGAACTGGCCGAAGCCGCCGAAGCGCGACAGCTGCCGCTCAAGTTCGAAGCCGCCGTTGCCGGCGGCGTTCCGGTGGTCAAGGGCATCCGCGAAGGCACGGCCGCCAACCGCATCCGCCGCATCATCGGCATATTGAACGGCACCTGCAATTACATCCTGACCCGGATGGAGAAAGAGGGACTGGAATTTTCCCAGGTGCTGGCCGATGCCCAGCGCCTCGGCTATGCCGAAGCCGATCCGACATTCGACATCGACGGCATCGATTCCGCGCACAAGCTCGCCATCCTGGCTTCGCTGGCCTTCGGTTCCCGGCTGGCCTTCGATGGCGTCGAGACCTCCGGCATCCGCAATGTGCGGCTGGCCGATATCCGCCAGGCCAGCGCCTTCGGCTACAAGGTGCGGCTGGTCGGCCTTGCCGAAATCGCCGATGGCAAGCTGACCCAGCGCGTGCATCCGACACTGGTGCCGGAAACCCATCCGCTGGCCGCCGTCGAAGGGCCGTTGAACGCCATTGTCGTCGATGGCGATTTCGTCGATTCGCTGCTGTTCATGGGCAGCGGCGCCGGCGCCGGCCCGACCGCGTCCGCCGTGGTTGCCGACCTCATCGACATCGCCCGTGGCGAGGACGGCCCGGCCTTCGCCATGCCAGCGACCGAACTCGAAAGCCTCGCCAGCGCCGGCCGCGAGATGCGCGAAGGCAATGCCTATATCCGCCTGACCGTGGCGGATCGTCCCGGCGTGCTGGCGGAAATCACTTCGGTGCTGGCGACCTCAGGCGTCTCGATCGAGCGCCTGATTCAGCCCGCCCCCACCGGCGATGGCACGGCGCTGGTCGTGCTGCAGACACACAGGACTTCCGAACAGGCCGTGCATCTGGCACTGGGCAAGATGATGTCACTGCCAATCACCAGCGACAGCGCGCTTTTCATGCCAATTCTGAGACAACATGGCTGACAGCAAGGGACTACGGATATGACAGACAGCGCAAAGGATGCAGCAGAGCCGGGTGCGAGCCATGTGCTGGACCGTGTTCTGGTGCTCGAAATGGTGCGAGTCACGGAATATGCCGCCATTGCCGCATCACGGCTGATCGGGCGCGGCGATGAAAAGGCGGCTGACGCCGCCGCGGTCACGGCTATGCGCGCTGCCCTCAACAAGCTGGCGTTTGATGGCACCGTCGTCATTGGCGAAGGCGAACGCGACGAAGCGCCGATGCTGTTCATTGGCGAAAAGGTCGGCTCGGCAAATGGCGCCGGTCCCAATATCGACATTGCCCTCGATCCGCTGGAAGGCACCACGCTCACCGCCAAGGGCGGCCCCAACGCGCTGGCGGTGCTGGCCATCGCCGAACAGGGCGGCCTGCTGCA
>CAZIAA010000119.1:4157-5323 GCA_964537365.1 uncultured Sandaracinobacter sp. | reverse complement strand
GCTCGCCGCCGGGCCGGTACGCCAGAACATAATAGAACCAGCCGCACAAGGCGCTGAACAGTGCAAATGCCGCCCATTGCGCCAATGCCGGGTCAATTCGGCCAAGCCCGCTCATGCGTTCGCCATATTCCGAAATCTTGTGATAGGTGACGAGGATGATGACCGACAGGAACACGCCGGTCGCCGAAGTCGAGCGTTTGGCCGGCACCGCCAGCGCCACGGCCAGCAACGGCAGCACGAACATCACCACCCATTGCACCATGCGGCGGTGGAATGTGGCGGCGGCACCCGTGCGTTCGGCCTGACTGCTGTCCGGGCTGCGCATGATCTGCCACAATTCCGGCAAAGTCCGCTCCAGTTCCTCGACCCCGCGCAGCCGGAACCGCTCCATCGCCGGCAGGTCGATCGGCAGATCATATTGGGTGAAGGTCAGCACCCGCGGCGTTGGCGCTCCATCCGCTTCGTGCACCAATGTGCCGTCCTTCAGGCGCAGGATGATGACATCGGGATCATCCGTCAGCAGAAACTGGCCGCGCGCGGCCGAGACCGAAACATCCTGACCGTCATTGCCGCTGGCCTGCACGAACACGCCGCGCAGATCCGCGCCCTTGTCATAGCTGCGTTCCACCCGCAGCGTGGTGTGCTTGGCAATCTTGGCGAATTCCCCGACCTTGATGCTGGCTCCCAGCGCCCCGGAACGGAGTTCGAAACGCAGACCTTCATAGGCGTAATGCGAATAAGGCTGCAGAAAGCCGACAATGAGGAAATTGACCACTGCAAATACCACTGCCAGCAGATAGGGCACCCGCAGCAGCCGGCCATAACCGACCCCGATCGCCTTCAGCGCATCCAGTTCCGACGACAGCGCCAGCTGGCGAAATGCCAGCAGAATGCCCAAGGTCACGCCGATCGGAATCCCGAGCGACAGATATTCCGGAACCAGATTGCCGAGCATGCGCCAGACCACCGACACCGGCCCGCCTTCATTGACGACAAAGTCGAACAGATCCAGCATCTTGTCGAGCAGCAACAGCATGGCCGCGATCACCAGCGTGCCGAACAGAGGCACAATGATCAGCCGGAACAGATAGCGGTCAATGGCCGTCAGAAAGGGCATATCGCTGCCGCCTTAGCAGTTGCGTCCGGGTGACGCCATCCATAGCATG
>CAZIAA010000119.1:0-4057 GCA_964537365.1 uncultured Sandaracinobacter sp. | reverse complement strand
TTCCGTTGCCTTGGGTTCAGATCGGAATGTATAGGGTGCTGCCATGATTGCTACACTTGCCTTGCTGTCTGCGACCGTGTTCGGAACGCCGCAGGCCTGCGCGCCGGGTGCGACCGACACGGCCGTGCTGGTGACCGTGAATGGTTTCCGGGACCGTGCCGGCAACCTCCGCATCGCCGTCTATCCGGCCAAGGAGGAAGATTTTCTGGTGAGCGGGCGCTATGCACAGCGCATCGACACGCCGATGACCGATTCCGGCAGCATGACCGTCTGTGCACCCGTCCCCGGCGGCCCGGGCAAATATGTCGTGGTCGCGCTGCACGACCGCAACGCCAGCGGCAAGATGAACCCGTTCAGCGATGGCGTCGGCATGTCGCGCAATCCGCAGCTCGGTCTGTCCAAGCCCAAGATTTCTATCGTCGAAGTCGAACTGAACGGCGTCACCCCGATGCAGATCGAACTCAATTATCTGCAGGGGCTGCAGCCAAAACCCTGGCAAGGTGACAAAACTCCGCAACCGTAAGCGTTTCGGCCCGGCGTGTTGCGTCGATGCCAATTCCCGCCAGCGCCACCACCGCCCCCGGCACTGCTTTCAAGGATTGCCGCAGCATCTTGCGCCGCTGACCGAATGCAGCCGCCGTCAGTCTTTCCACCATGGCAACCGGGCAGGACGAATCCTGCGGGTATGGAATGATGCGCACGACCGCGCTGTCGACTTTGGGCGGCGGGGTGAAGGCCCGCGCCGGCAGGTGGAGGGCAATCGACACATCGGCGCGCAACTGGGCCAGAACCGACAGCCGGCCATAACCCGGCTGCCCCGGCCGGGCAGCCAGACGCTCAGCCACCTCCTTCTGGAACATCAGTGTCGCCGACAGCCACCAGGGTGGCCAGACGGCTTCGGTCAGCCAGCGTGTCAGCAGCAGCGTGCCGATATTATAGGGCAGATTGGCAGCGATATGCCCGGCCCCGCCCAGCAATGCCGCGGCATCGACCTGCAGCGCATCGGCGGCAAAGACATGCAGCCGCCCGGCACTGGCGGCGGCCAGACGATCGAGGATCGGAATGGCGCGCTGATCGCGCTCGACTGCAAAGACCTCCGCCCCGGTCTTCAGCAACGCCCGGGTCAGCCCGCCCGGCCCGGCGCCGACTTCATAGACCTTTTCCCCCGGCTGCAGCTCGATCAGCCGCACGATCCGGTCGAGCAGATTGGAATCGAGCAGGAAATGCTGCCCCAGCGCCTTGGTTGCCCACAAACCGGCGGCAGCGATTTCCGCCCGCAGCGGCGGCAGTTCCGCCAGCCCGTCCGGCATCAGCCGGCCACGGCATCATATTGCCGCCGCGCCGCCGCGCATTCCCCGGCCAGCAGGATGCTGGCAATCATGGCACGCGGGTTGGCCCGCCCCTGCCCGGCAATTCCGAACGCCGTGCCATGGTCAGGCGAAGTGCGCAGCACCGGCAACCCCAGCGTCATGTTGACACCATTGTCGAAATACAGCGTCTTCAGCGGAATCAGCGCCTGATCGTGATACATGCACAGCGCTGCATCATAATCAACGCGCGCTTCGGCATGGAACATTGCATCCGGCGAATGCGGCCCGGTCACGTCCCAGCCCTCGCTGCGCAGGATTTCGATGGCTGGCGTGATGATGTCGATTTCCTCGCGGCCGATATTGCCGCCCTCTCCCGCATGCGGATTGAGACCGGCCATCGCCAGCCGCGGCTGATCGATGCGGAAATCCCGCCTGAGACCGCGCGCCACCGTGCGCGAGCGCGACACCAGCACTTCGATGGTCAGGCTTTCGGCCACTTCCCGCAGTGGCCGGTGAATGGTGACCGGCACCGTGCGCAGATCCGGGCCAACCATCATCATCGCCACATTTTCGGCGGCAACACCGCAACGCTCGGCAATGAATTCGGTCTGCCCCGGGTGAACGAAACCGACCGAATAGAGTTGCGCCTTCGACACCGGCCCTGTCACCAGTCCGGAAGCTGCGCCCGAGCGTGTCAGGCCAACGCCGATTTCCAGCGCCTGAAAGGCGCAGCGGGCGCCAGCGCTGCTGGGCTGGCCAGGCACCACATTGTCTGGCTCGTCCACCTGAATGAGCGGCAGGGCGCCAGCAAAAACCCGCATGGCATCCTCGGGATGGGTAATCAGCGCAATCGGCCCGCTCCATACCGCTTCGATGCTGCGGCGGTCGCCTATCGCGAAAAATGCCGGCAGCCTGTGCGCTTCCCGGATGGCCCAGGCCTTGGCCAGGACTTCGGGACCGATTCCAGCCGGATCGCCCAGCGAAACAGCCAGCGGCGCCCGCAATCCCATGCCGGAGAACTGTTCGATTATGTGCGGAGTCGCCATCCCTCACCGATAATCGATAACCGCGTCGCGGCGAAGATCGCGCAGATAGCGCCGCGCGGCACTGTTGACCCGCTGATCGTTCAGCTGGCTGTAAACCTGATCGAAGCTCGGCATCGAAGCGTTCACAGGCGCGTCATCGCGACCGCACAGAACCAGCACCCGCAACCCCTCTTGCGCAGAACCGAATGGCGGCGTTGCCGTACCGACCGGCATCTGGCCAAGGATCTCCTGCAGTTGTGGCGGCAGGTCCCCCAGCCGGATCTGGTCGTTGGAAACGATGTCCGCGCCCAGTTCCTTCGCCACGGCATCCGCCCGGCCACAGCCACCCATGTCCTGCGTGCGCTGCTGGATTCCGCTGGCCAGCTGGCGTGCCGCCTGTTCGGTAATGTCCGGATCAAGCGCAATCGTCATCTGTTTCAGCGACAGAATGGCATTGGCCGGATCCGGCGCCAGAATCCGCCGGCTGTCAATGAGCGCAATCACGGACACGCCGCCCGGCACGATCACCGGATCGGAAACGCCGCCGCGCGGCATGGTCGCGACCAGCCCCTGCAGAGCCGGAGTCAGCTGCTCGACCCGCACCCAGCCCAGATCGCCGCCGACAGCCGCGGTCGAGGCTTCGGAAAACTGCCGCGCATAGGCAACAAAGCTGGCGCCATTGCGGATCTGTTCGACGATCCGCGCTCCGTCCAGCATCACCTGATCCTGCGTTTCGGGTGTCGCCGACAGGAAAATCTCGCCGACGCGATATTCCTCTTCGCCCTTGGACTGTTCCAGCTTGTGGATGATCGCTTCCACTTCTTCATCGCCGACATTGACAAAGGGTTCGATACGCTTGCGCAACAGCCGCCCCCAGGCCAGTTCGGCGCGGATCTGCTGGCGGATGGATTCCGGCGAGGAGCCGCCCTGTCGCAGATAATCGGCAAACTGCTCCGGCGTCTGCTGGAAATTGGCTGCCACGCGCTGATAGGCCTGGTCCACTTCCGTGTCGGGAATGCTGACATCATTTTCCGACGCGGCCTGGATCTCGAGCTTTTCGTCGATCAGATTGCGCAGAACCTGCAGCCGCAGCATGCGCCGTTCGGCATCGGGAATCTGGCCGCCATTGGCCATCACCACCAGCCCCAGCCGGTGGTCGACATCGGTATCCGTCACGATGTCGCCATTCACGATTGCAGTCGCCTTGCGCACATTGGGATCGAACTGGCCGAGGATTTCCATGTCCGGGAAATCAAAATCATCCGCTCCGAAAGAAGCGCCGCCCTGCGCCGCGAGCGGGCCGGCCGCCAATGCCGCCAGGGCCAGGCCCAGCGCCAGATGACTGCGGAATCGAGACTTCATGCCGTGCAACACCCTCCTATTCATATCGGGTCCTCATATCAGGTCGGGCCCTCATATTGGGGCACACAGTGCGGATAGCCAGCGGGCAATTTCGCGCCCGCCCATAGACATCCATGGCTGAACCATTGCTGAAACCGGCGCAAGAGCCACCGCCACGCCGGCACAACTCAGCCAAGGTTGCGAAGCTTCAACGTAAGCTGCAGCGTACTGCCCTCTCGGGCGTTGGGATTGTCCACATAATTGCGCTTCCAGCCAAGCCCGAATTCGAAACACTCATCAGTATAATTGATACCCAGACGATGGCGAATCGGCTGAAAGCCATCACTGCCCGCCACCGGATCCACCGACCCGGGCGTCAGA
>CAZIAA010000118.1:0-5383 GCA_964537365.1 uncultured Sandaracinobacter sp. | reverse complement strand
TCTGGAATCTGGTATTCATGCAGTTCGATCAGCTGGCCAGTGGCGAGCGCATCGATCTGCCGCGGCCGTCGATCGATACCGGCATGGGGCTGGAGCGGATTGCAGCCGTGTTGCAGGGCACGCATGACAATTTCGAAATCGACATTTTCCAGCAATTGATCCGGGAATCGGCGGCTCTGACCGGCACGGCGCCGGATGCGCCGGACACGCGGGCGTCGCACCGCATCATTGCCGACCATTTGCGCGCCTGCGGCTTTCTGGTTGCGGATGGCGTGCTGCCGTCCAATGAAGGGCGCGGCTATGTGCTGCGGCGGATCATGCGCCGCGCGATGCGCCACGCCCATCTGCTGGGCGCCGATACGCCATTGATGTATCGGCTGGTGCCGGCGCTGGTGCAGGTGATGGGCACGGCCTATCCCGAACTGGGGCGGGCCCAGCCGCTGATCGAGGAAACGCTGAAGCTGGAGGAAAGCCGCTTCCGGCAGACGCTCGACAAGGGCCTGCGCCTGCTGGAGGAAGAAACCGCTGGCCTGGCGCCGGGCGGCGAACTGGCCGGCGATATCGCCTTCCGGCTCTATGACACCTATGGCTTCCCCTATGACCTGACCGAGGATGCCCTGAAAGGTCAGGGCCTGACGGTCGATCGCGCCGGCTTTGATGTCGCCATGGCGGAACAGAAGGCGCGCGCCCGCGCTGCCTGGGCCGGTAGTGGCGCCAGCGCCACTGACAGCTTGTGGTTCGATCTGGCGGACCGGCTTGGGGCGACGGATTTTCTCGGCTATGCAACGACTTCGGCCCAGGGCGAAGTGGTGGCAATCGTCCGCGACGGCGCCGAAGTGGATTCCGCCGGCGCCGGCGAAGAAGTGACGGTGATCGTCAACCAGACTCCATTTTATGGCGAATCGGGCGGCCAGGCCGGCGATACCGGGGTGATTTCCGCCGATGGTCTGCGCTTTGAGGTAACGGACACGCAAAAGCCTTTGGGCCGGTTGTTCGCGCATGTCGGGCGGGTGGTTTCCGGCGAAGTGAAGACCGGCACGGCGGTGCAGCTCGATGTCGATGTCGAGCGCCGCGATGCCATTCGCGCCAACCATTCGGCGACGCATCTGCTGCATGCAGCACTGCGCCATGTGCTGGGTGGTCATGTCGCGCAAAAGGGTTCGCTCGTCGGTGAAGACCGGCTGCGCTTCGATTTCTCGCACCCGAAACCGCTGACAGCCGCAGAAATCGCCGCCATCGAAGCTGAAGTGAATGCCGAGATTCGCGCCAATCTGCCGGTGGCGACGCGGTTGATGACTCCCGATGACGCCATTGCCGCAGGCGCCCTGGCGCTGTTCGGGGAAAAATACGGCGATGAAGTGCGCGTGCTGTCGATGGGCCGCGACGACGACAGCGGCCGGGCCTTTTCCGTCGAACTGTGCGGCGGCACGCATGTGCAGGCAACCGGCGATATCGCCTTGCTGGTGATTACCCATGAAAGCGGCGTATCCGCCGGTGTGCGCCGCATCGAAGCGCTGACTGGTGCCGCAGCGCTGCGCTGGCTCAATTCCAAATGGCGCAATCTGGAAGCAGTCGAAGCCGTGCTGGGTGCCGGACAGGATCCGGCCGCGCGCGCAACGCAGTTGAAGGATGAAAATCGCCAGCTGAAGCGCGAGCTTGCCGACGCCCGCCGGGCACTGGCGCTGGCCGGGCCGGCGACGGAAAATTCCGCTGCGGGGCCGGAAAAGATCGGTGCGGCCGGGTTCCTCGGGCAGGTGCTGACGGGGGTGGAGGCGAAGTCGTTGCGCGGTGTCGCCGATGATCTGAAGGCGCGGGTCGGCTCGGGCGTGGCGGCGCTGGTCGCAGTCAATGATGGCCGGGCATCGCTGGTCGTTGGTGTCACCGACGATCTGACCGACCGGGTATCGGCGGTCGATCTGGTACGCGCCGGAGTCGCCATATTGGGCGGGCGCGGTGGTGGCGGACGCCCGGATATGGCGCAGGGCGGCGGACCGGACGGGGCGCAGGCGGAAGCCGCACTGGCGGAAGTCCGCAAGACTCTGGCCGCTGCATTCGGCGTGCCTGCCTGACCATGCCGGTCGCGGCCACTGGCTCGGACTCCAGGTCGGCCGTGGCGCACCGGCGCATTGCCATCATCGACATTGGCTCCAATTCGATCCGGCTGGTGGTCTATGATGGCCCGGCGCGCAGCCCGGCAGTGCTGTTCAATGAAAAGGTGATGGCCGGGCTGGGCAGCGGATTGGGCGCGCGCGGCCGGCTGTCGGAGCGATCGATGGAGGTCGCCATTGCCACGCTGGCGCGCTATGCCCGGCTGGCGCGGGCGATGCATGTCGAATCGGTGCGCGCGGTGGCAACCGCAGCGGTGCGCCGGGCCAGCAATGGCCCGGAATTCGCCGCACGAGTCACGCGCGAAACCGGCCTTGCCGTGGAAATCATCGATGGCGCCACCGAAGCGCAGAATTCCGCTTATGGCGTGCTGGCCGGAATTCCGGATGCCGATGGCGTGATCGGCGATCTGGGCGGTGGTTCGCTGGAACTGGCACGGGTTGCCGGCGGCGAAGTGCATGAACGGGCCTCGCTGCCGCTCGGGGCATTGCGCCTGACATCGTTGCACCAACAGGGGCGCTCGGTGCTGAAACGCGAGATCGATGCAGCCTTGCGGCAGGTGGGCTGGGCGCAGCTGGGCCAGGGCAAGCCTTTTTACGCCGTGGGCGGCAGCTGGCGGGCACTGACGCATCTGCATATGCATCTGCTGAAATGGCCGCTGCCGGTCGTGCATCAATACCGTCTGACCCCCGAAGATCTGGACCGGCTGCTGCGCTCGCTGGCGCAGATGCCGGCGCAATCGCTGCGGGCCGTGCCTGAAATTTCCAGTGGCCGGATACCGCAATTGCCGGGCACGGCGGCGCTGTTGCGCGCCGTCCGACGCTGTTTCGGCAGCAATATGGTGATTTCCTCAGCCTATGGATTGCGCGAAGGGCTGTTGTTTGCGGCTCTGCCCGGCAATTGCCGCGCTGGTGATCCGCTGCTGGCCGCCGCGCGCGACTGTGCCTGTCGCGAAGGGCGCTTCGCCAATGGCGGGCAGGACTTTGCCGCGGATGCGATTGGCGAAGCGCTGCTGACCTTCAGCGATGGTCTGTTCGGGCATGAAGCGCCGCGGTTGCGGCGGTTGCGGCATGTCGCCTGTCTGCTGGCCGATACCTCCTGGCGGGCGCATCCGGACATGCGCGCCGAGGACGCCATGGACCGGGCGCTGCATGGCACCTGGGTTGGCATCGAAGCCGATGAACGCGCGATGCTGGCGAATGCGCTCTGGGCCGTCAATGGCGGCAGTCCGGGGCGCTATGGCAATCTGCTGCTGCGGCTGGCGCAGCCGGACCAGCTGCAACTGGCGCATCACTGGGGATTGGCGCTGCGGCTGGGGCAGCGCCTGTGCGCCGGCGTGCCGGAACTGCTGACGCAGGCGAGGCTGGAGCTGGACTCGGGTCAGAAGTCAGCCGGCAAAGCTGCGACTCTGTGGCTCAGCCTGCCGGAAGATCAGGCAATGCTGTATGGCAAGCCGGTGCAACGTCGACATCAGGCATTGGCGCGGGCGTTGGCAGTGCAGGCGGAACTGCGCCTGCATTCAGGGGCGTCGTCTGCGCCGACGCGGCCGACGGCTCGTTCCGCCGCATCCTGAGCGCGCCTTTCTGCACGGAAAAGCGCAGCTGGCCATCCAGCAGCGCCAGTGCATCGCGGCCAAACAGTTCCAGTCGCCAGCCCGAAAGCAGCGCCAGCCCCTGCCGCTGACCTGCCGCCAGCGCCGCCAGATCCTCGGCATGGGCAATCAGCTTGGCGGCGACTCCGGCTTCCTTGGCGCGCACCTTCAGCAACAGCTTCAACAGATCGGCAATGAGCGCGCCATCGGACGACAATCGCACCCGGTGCAGCCGGTCGGGGAGTTCCTCGCCGGCCAGCGGGCTGGCCTGCGCCAGCGCGTCCATCAGCCGGGCGCCGATGGCGTTGTCGGCCCAGGCCGCGGACAGCCCCCGCACCCGCGCCAGATCGGCCTGGGTTTCCGGCGGTGCCGAGGCGATGTTGCACAGGGTATCGTCCTTCATGATCCGGCCGCGCGGCAGATTCTTGCGCACGGCTTCTTCCTCGCGCCAGCGCGCCAGCGCTTTCAACCGGCCCAGCACATCGGCCTTGCGGCTGGGCGGCTTCAGCCGCAGCCAGGCCTGGTCCGGATCGACGACATAATGCGCGGCATCGCACAGATGCGCCATTTCCTCGTTCAGCCAGGGGCCACGGCCGGTCTGTTGCAATTTGCCCAGCATGTCCGGGAACAATTCCATCAGATGGGTGACGTCGCCGATGGCGTATTGCAATTGCCGGTCCGACAGCGGCCGTCTGGCCCAGTCGGTAAAGCGCGCGCCCTTGTCGATGTGGCGGCCAGTGAAATGCGCCACCAGATTGGCATAGCTGACCTGTTCGCCGATGCCGAGCGCCATGGCGGCAATCTGGGTGTCGAACAGCGGTTGCGGCACTTCGCCCATGAGATGCACGAAAATTTCCACATCCTGACCACCGGCATGCAGCACCTTCAGCACCGATTCGTCGGCCAGAAGTTCGAGAAAAGGCCCCATATCCAGCTTTTCCGCCAGCGGATCGAGCGCAAATGCTTCTTCCGGACTGGCCAGCTGCACCAGGCAAAGCTCTGGATAATAGGTGTTTTCACGCATGAACTCGGTGTCGAGACAAATGCTGCCATGGTCTCTCAGCCGGCGGCACAATTGGGCCAGCGTATCGGTATCAGTCACAAGCGGATGAATTTGCATAAGCCCCGATAGCGAACGCAGAGGCGCTTGACAAAGTGTCTGCTTGGCTATTCACCCCACGCCCATGACAAGCAGCAATTCCCATCTTTATCGCAGCCATGATTGTGGCGCTCTCAACGTCGTGCATGTCGGCGAAAGCGTCCGGCTGTCGGGCTGGATTCACCGCAAGCGCGACCATGGCGGCGTGCTGTTTGTGGATTTGCGCGACCATTACGGCGTGACGCAACTGGTGGCGGATGCCGATTCGCCGTGCCAGCCGGAACTGGATGCGCTGCGGGTTGAATCGGTCATCACCATCGATGGCGAGGTGGTGGCGCGCTCCGACAGCACCATCAATCCGACGCTGCCGACGGGTGGCATCGAAGTGCGGGTGCGCAAGGTTACCGTGCAATCCGAAGCCGCCGAACTGCCGCTGCCGGTCGCGTCCGAAGCCGATTACCCGGAAGACATCCGCCTGCGTTATCGTTTCCTCGATCTCAGACGCGAACAGATGCACCGCAATATCATGCTGCGCGCGCAGGTGATTGCGTCATTGCGGCGCCGGATGCAGGAACAGGGCTTCACCG
>CAZIAA010000117.1:0-5398 GCA_964537365.1 uncultured Sandaracinobacter sp. | reverse complement strand
CAGGTGACTTCGGCCCCCAGCAACTGCGCGCGCAGATCCGGCCCGGTATCGACCAGCAGCCTTGTGTCGCCATGTTCAACCAGCACGGATGCTCGCAAACGGCGGTTTTTCGGATTATTGGGATCGGCACGGCCCCAGACATTTCCAATCCGCGGCACCCCCGAAGATGTCCCGCAGCCGAGCATGATCAGACGCACGCGGATTCCATTTTCGTGAACAAGGCCAATGTATTGGATCTTGTTGTTGCAGCAAAATCGGCAAATTCCGCATTGCGGATTTCAGCCACCAGCCGCGCTGTGTGCAATACAAATGCCGGCTCGCAGGTTTTGCCGCGTTTGGGCACGGGCGCCAGAAATGGCGAATCCGTTTCCACCAGAATCCGCTCGGCCGGCAGGGTCTTCACGGTTTCGCGCAGATCCGTGGCGCTTTTGAAAGTCACAATTCCCGACAGCGAAATATAGGCCCCCAGTTCGATGCAGGCATCCGCCAGATGCTGCGAGCCGGAAAAACAGTGAATGAGGATTGGAAACGCGCCTTTGGCACTTTCTTCCTGCAGGATGCGGATGGTATCCGCCTCGGCATCGCGGGTATGCACGATCAATGGCAGGCCCGCTATGCGCGACGCCTCGATATGTGCCTGGAACAATCGTTGCTGCGCTTCCCGGTCGGAATGTTCATAATAATAATCGAGGCCGGTTTCACCGATGCCGACGACTTTTAGCGCATTGGCTGCGGCAAGGATGGTTTCTGCGGTCACATCCGCATGCTGGTCCGCTTCGTGCGGATGCACGCCAACGCTGGCGTAAACCCCTGTGTATCGCTCGGTGCTGGCAATGATGTCGGCCCATTCGGCCCTGCGGGTCGAAATGGAGATCATGGCATCGACTCCGGCGGCCTGGGCACGCCGGACGACATCCGCCTGATCGTCGACGAGGCCGGGATAATTCAAATGGCAATGGGAATCGATCAACATAGGTCTTTTCATTTGCCCTCCCCGGCTGTGGGTTTCAATCTCCGGCACAATGACTAATAAGCCTTATGCTTCGGATTTTTCGCAAAATGCCGCCCGAATCCTGGCCGGGGCTGGCATTGCTGGGCGCCGCGCTGGTTGCCATGTGGCTGGCCAATTCGCCCTTGGCGGCAGTGCAGGCCGACTGGCTGCACAGTGTCGGCAGCATAAGCTTTCGCGATCTCGAAATCTCCATGACGCTCGCCAGCTGGGTCGAAAATCTGCTGATGGCGATTTTCTTCTTTTATGTCGGCCTCGAACTGAAACGGGAACTTCTGAGTGGCGCGCTATCAAGCCCGGCAAAGGCATTGCTGCCTTTCATCGCCGCCGCCAGCGGCGTGCTTTTTCCGGCACTCATCTTCCTGTTTCTGACCCGCGATACAGCGTTCCAGCATGGCTGGGCCATTCCCACCGCCACCGATATCGCTTTTGCCATCGGCGCCGTCTCGCTGCTCGGGCGGCGCGTGCCGATGGAATTGAAGATATTCCTGCTGGCCATTGCCGTCGTCGATGATCTCATCGCCGTCCTCGTCATCGCCCTGTTCTATTCCGATCAACTACACTTGGGCTGGTTGCTGGTCGCCATGGCTTTCTATGTGCCGATGCTCATCCTTATGCGGCAACGCAGGAACTGGCACGCCGCCTATCTGCTGCTGGCCATGCCGATGTGGGGCGCCATGCAATTGAGCGGAGTCAATCCAACCATTGCCGGCGTGCTGGCGGCCTTTGCCATCCCGCTTTATGGCGAAGACGGCCGCTCACTGTTGATGGATCTGGAACAGCGCATGCGCCCCTATGTCGAATATGCTGTGCTGCCACTGTTTGCGCTGGCGGCCGCCGGCGCTGCATTGCAAGGCGGATTGCTGCCGGCATTGCAGCATCCCGTGGGCCTCGGCATCATCTTCGGCCTGTTCATTGGCAAGCCCGTTGGCATTGTCGTTGGAACGCTGCTCGGAAGCATGCTGCTGCGCGCGCGCCGACCGGGCAGCTTGCCCGCCATCACCGGCATCGGTTTCGTTGCCGGCGTCGGCTTTACCATGAGCCTGTTCATCAGCCGCCTTGCCTATGACGACGCCAGCATCGAAGCCGTCACCAAGATCGGAATCTACGCCGGCTCCCTATTGTCCGCGGTCATCGGCCTCGGCATTCTGTTCATCACCAATGCCGGCCGCCACACCAGCGCACCCGCAGAGCGCAAGCTGGATTGACCGGGCAGCAGGTCACTCCTCTTCAGGCGGTGGAGTCCAGCGCGGAAACACGCCTTGTGGTTGCGGCAATGACGTGCCTGATGTCAGGCGCTGGTGGAATGCCGCGAAATCCCGCCCGGATTCCGGCACCGACAGCTGATCCAGAATTTTCGCGGCGCTCTCCGGCATGGCGGGCTGCACCAGCAAGGCGATCTGCCGGATTGCTTCCGCAGCATGGTACAGCACAACATCCGCGCGTGCCGGCTCGCTTTTGCGCAAACCCCAGGGCGCCGTATCGTTCAGATAACCATTGACGGCCGACACCCGCGCCCAGATGGCATCCAGCGCCAGATCGGGCCGGACCACTGCATGTGCCGCCCTCGCCTCGTCCAGCATTCCGGACAGATTGGCCAGAAGCCGTTCATCCTCTGGCAGTGCCGGACCGTTATTCGGCACCTTCTGCCCGCAATTCCTGGCAATCATGCTGAGCGTACGCTGCGCCAGATTACCCAGATCATTGGCCAGATCGGCATTGATGCGCTGGGCAATGGCTTCAACACTCCATTCCCCATCCTGGCCGAACTGGATCGCCCGCAGCAGATAATAACGCAGCTGGTCGACGCCAAAATTTTTCGCCAATGCCTCCGGTTCAACGATATTGCCGAGGGATTTCGACATCTTGGCGCCGCGATTGAGCACAAAGCCATGGCCAAATACCTTTTTCGGCAATGGCAGCCCTGCCGACATCAGGAACGCCGGCCAGTAAATGGCGTGAAAGCGCACCACATCCTTGCCAATGACATGCACATCCGCCGGCCAGAGATTTTCCCACCCCGGCGCCGGCCATTCCGAAGGGGTGAGATAATTGGCCAGCGCATCCAGCCAGACATACATGACATGGTTGTCGGAGCCCGGCACGGGAATGCCCCAGTCGAAGCTGGTCCGGCGGACGGAAAGGTCTTTCAATCCCCTCTCAACAAAAGCCCGCATCTCATTCAAACGATTGCCCGGCTGGACAAAGCCCGGCTGCGCCCGGAATAGCTTGAGCAGGGGTTCCTGAAAGCGCGACAGACGAAAGAACCAGCTTTCTTCGACCGTCCAGGACACTTCCGTGCCGGTGGGCGCCAGTCTGGTTCCGTCATCCGCGACGACCAGTTCATCCTCATCGTAATAGGCTTCATCGCGGACTGAATACCAGCCTTCATAGCGGCCAAGATAAAGATCGCCAGCGGCTTCCAGTCGTTGCCACAGTCTTTGCACCAGGGCCTTGTGGTCGGCGTCCGTGGTGCGAATGAAACGATCATGGCTGATATTCAGAATCTCGCACATCTCGATGAAATGCCGTGTCATTTCATCAACGAACTGTTTTGGTGACATATTGCCGACGCGCGCCGCCTGCGCGATCTTCAGGCCGTGTTCGTCGGTGCCGGTCAGAAAATAGGTCTCCCGGCCATCCAGCCGGGCAAATCGCGCCAGCCAGTCCGTCGCAATGACTTCATAAGCATGGCCGATGTGCGGGCGCCCGTTGGGATAGGCAATGGCAGTGGTGACATAATAGCGGTTCATCAATTTTCCTGAATCCGGCCCATGCGGGCGACAATTGCAGCCAAGGCCATTGCCACTTGCAAGCGGTCATAGGCAAGCGGGATGGCCTCGCGCGCCAGCACTTGCGCTTCTTCGTAAAGATCAAACAGTCTTGGGTCGGCATTCCGCCGCGCCGCAGCCGCCAGCCGCCGTGGCACCAGCGTCAGCAATGCCTGCAGCCGCGGCTGTGCGGCTTTTGCCTGCGGGGATTTGGCAAAATCCACCGCACTCCCACCGGCACCGACGCGGTCGAGGTCCTGCTCCAGCCCGGCCAGATTCGCGCCGGCAAAATCCATGGCGGCACCCGGTACGCCATCGGCAATGCGCGCCAGCGCATCCAGTTCGGGCCCGGCCAGGCCGGGATTTTGCGCCTGCAGAACAGCGCGGGTGTCATTTTCCGACAATGCAAACAGCCGCAATGTCCGGCAACGGGAACGGATGGTTGGCAGCAGGCGCGCCGGCGAATGGCTAACCAGAAAATAGACTGTCTGTTCGCGCGGTTCCTCAAGCTCCTTCAGAAAGGCATTGGCTGCGTTCAGATTCATGTCGTCGATGGAATCGACAATCAGCGTCCGCCAGGGGGCAATGGCTGGAAAGCTGTGCAGAAATTCCGCCAGGCTGCGAATCTGCTCGACGATGATCGATTCCGTGGCACTGCCCTTCCCTTCGACGGGCGGCTGCAGAATTCGATGATCCGGATGCGACCCCGCATCGAGCAGCGCCTGCGTCGACGCCGCATGTTCGGACATATCGGCATTCGCCCCCGCAGACAGCAAGGTCGACGCCGCCCAGTCGGCGAAGCGCCGCTTGCCGATTCCTCTGGGGCCGGTAATCAGCCAGGCATGGTGCATGCGGCCTTGCGCCAGGGCATCCAGAAACAGCGATCTCGAATTCTGGTGGCCAATCAGCATGTATCGGCCCGAATTGCCATGATGGTGCCCCCATCCTCCATGATCGTCATGTCACAAGCAGAGCCAGCCCACTGCAATCGGCGCGGCGGGCTGGCTCTGCCTGGAATTCGGGCGCTGGTATCCGCCCGGCCCTTGGCCGTTCGTCAGGCCGCCTTGTCCGTTCGCAACAGCTGGATGGGCGCCTTCAGCCCCTTCACCACATCTTCGTCGACAACGACTTCCTCGACATTTTCCAGCCCCGGAAGTTCGAACATGGTGTCCAGCAGCAAGCCTTCCAGAATGGCCCGCAAGCCGCGCGCGCCAGTCCGCCGTTCGACCGCGCGCTGAGCGATTTCAATAAGAGCGCTGTCGGTGAAGGTCAGCTTCACATCCTCCATGTCGAACAGCCGCGCATATTGCTTGATCAGCGCATTCTTCGGCTCTTTCAGGATCTGAACCAGGGCATCCTTGTCCAGATCCTCCAGCGTCGCGACAACCGGCACCCGGCCGACGAATTCCGGGATAAGGCCGAATTTCAGCAAATCCTCCGGTTCGCAATGGCGCAGAACTTCGCCGGTCTGGCGTTCGTCCGGCGCGGCCACATGGGCGCCAAAGCCAATCGACTTGCCCTGCAGACGATCGGAAATGATCCGGTCAAGCCCGGCAAAGGCGCCGCCACAGATGAACAGGATATTGGTGGTATCGACCTGCAGGAATTCCTGCTGCGG
>CAZIAA010000116.1:0-5406 GCA_964537365.1 uncultured Sandaracinobacter sp. | reverse complement strand
GCCCGGATCAGTTCTTCCACCTGCGGCTCGATTATGTCGGGTGGTGGCGGTGGTGCGTTTGCACTCAGCTCTTCCGGCAATCCTTCACACTGGGCGACGTTGAAGACAGTAAAGCGCTTCAGAAACGGAATGCTCCCCGGTTGCTCACCAGCTTCCGAGGCGCGGCGCTTCTCATCCTCAGGTGTGAAGCGGTCAGCGTAGATCACGGTCACACCGCGTTCACCTTTACGCACATGCCCACCCAGCGACAGCGCCTGACGGAAAGTCAGCCAGTGCTGAGTCGGATAACCATATTGCACCACGGCGCCCCAGAGGATGAGGATGTTGATGCCGGAATACTGCCGCGAGGTGCTGGCATTACGTGGCAGAGCAAACGACGCTTCGACCCTGAACGAGCCCCAGGGCTGCACCCAGGGCAATCGTCCGTCTTCCAGTTCAGCAATGATACGATTGGTGATCTCGTCATACAGGCTGATGCGCGAACCACCGCGGTCCCCCTGGTCATATCTTCCCATCGGAATAACTTTCGCGACAGGCGCCGGAAGCCTCTCTCCCGGCTACAAACCCGTCACGAAAAGCAAACCCAAACTCTCACTCTGAGAGGAGGGAAGGATCGCGCGCGGCCAAAGTCATTCCACGTATCAGTAGTGTGGAGCAGCTTTGATCGGTTACCTGCGAGGTCGTGCCCGCGCGGCTGTCAGATGAGCAGCTAGGAATCTGAAGCACAAGTTTTGTTCTTAAGAGAGGCAATAGCGTACTCGACACGATTTAGGCCTGTGACCTCCACACCCGGATGGGTGGTCACAAAACAGGTCAATTTCCCCTGGGACGAGCGCCCACATCTTTCGCTCAAGAGCGCATCGCGTCCGCAGCCGAGGCAGGCTCGGGCGCAGTTCAAAGCTCATAAGAAATGAAAGTGATGAATCGGAACGGGCTTCGCCAGGCTACGACGGAGCTGCCAAATGCTGGAAATTTTCTGGAGACATTCTGGAGACAATGATCCTTACGAGGTCGTTGTCTCCACAACTTGGCAGATTTTCTTTCTGCTAACTTGTTGTTTCTCTGTGTAAAAACTGGAGCGGGCGAAGGGATTCGAACCCTCGACTTCAACCTTGGCAAGGTTGCGCTCTACCCCTGAGCTACGCCCGCGACGCCGGTTCCCTGGCACCCATTCCATCACTGGGTGTCCGCCGATGTCCCCATGATGGGGCCGACCGGATGTTGCGGGCACTTAGCGGAGCGTCATCCGCCGCGCAAGCCCCTTTCATCATTCGCCGTTCATGCCCATATTGCCTTTCACATCTTACAATTATTGTGGAGCAGGACAGGTGGCATCTCTTTCTTCGCCGGGCGGCATGACAGCAGAGGATCAGGCGGCCGTGGAGGCATTCCGGCGCGATGTGCTGGAGGAGTCGCTGCGCAATCTCGTCCTCGTGCGCTTTACCGCCGAATGGTGCGGCCCGTGCAAACAGTTGGCGCCGATGATTGACAAGGCGATTGCCGAAGCCGGGCAGGGCCGGGTGAAGCAGGTGGTCCTCGACATCGACCACAGCCCGATGATTGCGGCCCAGTTCCGCATCCAGTCGGTGCCGACTGTCTATGCCTTTATCGATGGCAAGCCGGTGGATGGTTTCGTCGGCGTGCGTTCGCAAAGCGAATTGAAAGCGTTCATCGAGAAGCTGGTGCAGCAATTGGCGCCCACCGAAGCAGAAGCAAATCTGGATGCACTGGCGGAAGCGGCCAATACGCTGCTCGCGGATGGGAACGCCGAAGAGGCCGCCCATGCCTTTGCCACCTTGTTGCAGCAGGCGCCCGAGCGCGCCGATCTCATTGCCGGCTATGCCCGGGCGTTGCTGGCGCTGGGCCATGTCGACGCCGCCGCCGAGGCGCTGGCTGTTGTTCCCGACGACAATACCGATGCTGTGGTGCAACAGGCGCGGGCAGCGCTTGAACTGGCGCGGGCAGCACCGGCGTCGGCGGATGTCGCCGAATTCGAACAGCGTATCGCGCGCGACGCGCAGGATCATCAGGCACGCATCGATCTCGCCAATGCGCTGTTCGCTGCCGGGCGCGCGGATGAAGCGGCCGATCATTTGCTGCAATCGATTGCAGCCGACCGCAGCTGGAACGAAGGCGCGGCGCGCGCGCAATTGCTGAAGCTGATGGAAGCACGCGGTTTATCGGACCCCTGGTCGGTTGCGACGCGGCGGCGGCTTTCGCAGATTCTGTTTTCCTGACGATTTCCGCAAGGGACGGCAGATGGCCTTTCACGATCAACCCGCGAATATTGGCGAACTGCCGCCGGGCGTGCGGTTGTTTCCGCTGGAAGGTGTGGTGTTGCTGCCGGGCAGCGAATTGCCGCTGCATATCTTCGAGCCGCGCTATCGCGCCATGGTTGTGGATTCCCTTGCCAGCGATCGCATGATTGCCATGGTCCAGCCGCGCGCCGACAATACGCGCCCGCATATGCCGGACCTGTATGACGTGGGCGCTCTGGGACGGATCGCGCGGCACAGCGAAACCGGCGATGGACGGTTCCTGATCACGCTCACGGGTGTGATCCGCTTTCGCCTGCGCCGGGAATTGCAGGCGGGCACGCCCTATCGCCAGGCCGAAGTCAGCTATGCCGGGTTTGAAGCCGATGTCCGGGGCATGCAGCAACTGGCGGCAGACTGCCGGGCGAAGCTGGAAGCCGTGCTGCGCCGTTATGCCCGGCAGCTGAGTTTCAGTGCCGACTGGAACGCCATCCACCAGGCGGTCGATGACGTGCTGGTCGGTGCCTTGTGCATGGCCTTGCCGTTCCGGCCGGTCGAGCGACAGGCGTTATTGGAAGCCCCCGACCTGACGGCACGGGCGGACATGCTGATGACATTGATGCGACTGGTTGGCGACGGTCCGGACAGCGGCACAGTGCAGTAGCGCTGAAAAGGCGTCAGCCGATTTCCCCGCGCAACAAGGGTGGCCGGTCGCCGGATTCGCCGCGCGCGATGGCCATGAAGCCACGCCGCAGAAAGGGCAGGCGGTTGACCGCCGCCAGCCCGGCCGAGCGGACCAGCCGCGCCGGCCGGCCGGGGATGGCAAATAGTCTGACCAGTGCATCCGTCGCAAAGGCCGTGGTGAAATTGTCGGTGCGGCGCCAGCGTTCATAGCGGCGGGCAACGTCGGGATGGCCGATATCAAGGCCAAGACGCAGCGCACCGGACAGCACTTCGGCCAGTGCAGCAATATCGCGCAAGCCGAGGTTGAGGCCCTGGCCGGCAACCGGATGGATGCCATGCGCGGCATCGCCCACCAGAATGAGACGTTTGGCCCAATAGCGCCGGGCGTGCTGCAGCCCGAGCGGAAAGCCTTGCAGGGGCGCGATCATTTCGGCCTCGCCGAGCGCGCCTCCCATGGCGGCCTGCACTTCGGCGGCAAAGGCGCGCGGCGATAGCGCCAGCATGGCCGGTGCGGCGTTGCGGCGCACGGTCCACACCAGGGCCGAGCGATGGCGGCCATCCTCCAGATTGCGCATCGGCAATTGCGCGAATGGCCCGGCCGCGTAGAACAGTTCGGAGGCGATATTGCCATGCGGTTTTTCATGCGCGAACATGCTGACGATGGCGGTGCCATCATATTCCCATTGCGCCAGCGGGATTTCGGCCTGTCGGCGCAGGGCCGAGCCGCGTCCGTCGCAGGCCAGGATGACGGGTGCCTGCAAGATGCGGCCATCGGCCAGCGTGATGCTGGCGTGATTGTCGCCGCGCTCGACTGTGGCAATGTGCGCGGGGGCGAAAAAGTCGATTCCAGCTGTCATGCGCAGTTTCTGCAGCAGTTGCTGGCGCAGGGTACGGTTTTCCAACATGAAGCCCAGCGGCTCGGCGTCAGGATTGTCGCTGGCAGCAAAATGCAGCAGCCGGGGCGACAGCCCTTCGGCGACGCGAATGGCGCCGATGGCGCAGGCATGGTCGTCCAGTGTTGCGCCCATGTCGAGGGCGCGAAACATGCGCGCCGCGGACGAGGCAATGGCGGACACGCGGCCGTCGAAACCGGGCGTCAGATGCTGATCCGGATCGGCGCGCTCGATGATGGCGACCCGCATGTCATGCGCGGCAAGCGCAATCGCCAGGGTCAGGCCGACGAGGCCGCCGCCGACGATCAGCGCATCATGCGTCGATGCGGTTGGCGCAGAGGGTGACGGGCGTATAGTGGAGTTGGCCATGCCCGCTGAATAACACGCCCGGCCTGAAGTGACATCCCCCTGTTGGCGGACGGAGGCTCGTTGTCCACTGTCGCATCTGCGCCACTATGGCCGTGAAAATCACGCCGGATTTGCGCACATAAGCAGAACAGACGCTTGACCATCGGTGGCGCATGCGGGCATGTCTGCGCCAATCAGGGCGCGGCTTCTGTATTTTCGGCGCCCGCGGAGAGGCTGTGGCAACGACATATCGACCATTGATGGACGGTGCCCCCTGGCGCCGCAATGCAGCGGGCAGATCCGCGGGTGCGCGGCTGCGGACCGTTCTGCGCACGGCGGGGCGCACGGCGCTTGGAATGGCGCTGGCGGCGCTTGGAGCTGCACTGGCACTGGCCTTGCTCAGCTATGACCCGGCGGACAGCAGCTTCAACAGTGTTGGCGCCGGACCAGTGCATAATCTTCTTGGGACCACGGGCGCATATGGCGCTGATCTGCTGCTGCAGAGTTTCGGTCTGGCAGCCGCACTGCTGGTGCCTGTCTTCATATTGGCCGGGCTGCGGCTGGCCTTGCGCTGGCCATTGGCCCGGACACGCCGCCATCTGAGCGGCATAGTGCTGGCGATGGTGCTGGGCGCGGCTGCGCTGGGGCTGGCCTGGCCGAATGCAGTCGGCGCGCTGGATTCCGGCGCTGGCGGGGTTGTCGGGCTGATGCTGGCGCGCATGGTTGCAGCCGTGCCCTGGCCGGCGGTCATTGACCCGGCGCTGGTGGCGCTGCTGGCGGCGGCGCTGCTGGGGGTGCTGGCGCTGCTGGCCTTTGTCTGGGGGTTGGGGACCCGCCGCAGTGAACTGGCGGCCGTGCTGCGCACGCTGTTCGGCCGCCGTGCCAGAGCGCCTGTCGAGGATGGTGCCGATGCAACGGATGCGACCGCCGAAACCAGTCCGCGGCCGCGCAGATTGCGCCGGCGCGCGGCCAATCCATTGCCGGATGCCGATGCCATGCCGGAAGCAACCACCCGTCGCATCAGCGGTCCGGCGCCGCGCCCGGCGCCGCCGCGCGATGCGCTCGATCGGCAGCGCAGCCTGCAGCTGGGGGATCGCGCCGACCTGCCATCCTTGTCCCTGCTGCAGCCGGCAGCGGCCAATTCCGCTTCGGCGCTGGATGAAGCCGCGCTGGAACAGAACGCCCGCTTGCTGGAAGGCGTGCTGGCGGATTTCGGCGTCGATGGC